>JALZCN010000270.1 GCA_030863045.1 Actinomycetota bacterium
GACGGCGGACTCCCAGGCCAGGCTCTCCCGGGGGCAGCGAGTCCGGGCGGGGTGGCGCCGAGAGCACCGTCCCGGCCGCTGCCGCCACCACCTCCTGGTCCAGCGGCGCGCTGTCCGGCACCGGCCGCACCCCTGCCGTCCGCAGTGCCAGCAGCGCGCAGAACGGACCACACAGCTCGTCCTGCTGCGGGAGCTCCGCCTGGCGGACGCTGAGCAGGATGCCGGCTCCGGGCAGCGGAACGACCCGTCCCACGAGATCGGGCCAGGCCATCACGCTGTCACTGTCGCCCGCGCCGTCACCGTCGGTCAGTACCGCCACAGGTGCGCGGCGACGACCTCCTCCGCACTGCGCTCGGCCGCCCACGCCGCATCCGAGCGCCGGACGGCGAGGAACGCGCCGAGCACCTCGTCCCCGAGCACCGCGCGGAGACGCTCGTTTCCCAGCAGTGCCTCCTCCCGCTGCTGCGGACTGTTGGGCAGCCGCACCAGTCCGTGCCGGGAGCGTTCCTCCTCGCTCCAGGTGCCCGGGTCGCTCTGGATCGGCTCCGGCAGCTCGGCCTTGTCCTGCAGGCCGGCCACCCCGGCCGCGAGAACCACGGACAGCGCGAGGTAGGGATTCGCGGACGCGTCGGAGACCTTGAGCTCGACGTTGGCGTAGTCCGCGCCGAGGAACTCTGAACCGAGGGCGTAGCGCAGCGGCGCCTCGCGGTTCTCCACTCCCCAGAACTGGTAGGCGCTGGCCCAGTAACCGGGGCGCAACCGGGCAAGCGAGGGCACGCTCGGCGCGGTGATCGCGGCCAAGGCCGGAAGATCCCGAAGCAACCCACCCAGCCAACCTAAGCCGTCGGGACCCGGACGGTCGGCGGCAGCGGCACTGCTGGCCAGCAGGTTACGTCCGTCGCGCCAGACCGACGTGTGCAGATGCCAGCCGTTGCCCACGCCGGCAGCCGTGAACAGCGGCGCAAAGCAGGCTCGCAGCCCGTTCGCCCTGGCCGCGGCGTGGATGGTCTGGCGAGTCAGTAGCTGCCGGTCAGCGGCGGTGATCGGGTCGGCGGCAGCGATGCTGAGCTCCACCTGAGCAGCCCCGTATTCGGCATGCAGCTGGTTGACCGGCACGCCGTTGTCAGCCAGGTCACCCAGTAGATCCGCCACCAACTCGTCCACAGCCAGCAGCGCGTGCGGGCTGTAGGCCGGGGCCTGGTACGCGAGCCGAGGTTCCTCGTCAGGATCACCGAAGTCGCCGGCCTGCGTGAGCACGAACTCCAGCTCGTACCCCGCTTTGATGTCCAGCCCCTCGGCAGCGGCCGCTTCCACCTGAGCTTCGAGCACCCCACGCTGATCGTATGGCCAGCGCGAGCCGTCCACGGCGATCTGCCGCCCGGGTACCCACGCCAGCGCAGGTTGTCCGGCGAGCCGAGTCAGCCCACGCAGGTCAGGCACCACTCGGATGTCACCGCACGGGGTGTCGAGACCCTGGTGGGCAAAAGTGATCGTGTCATGGGTGTCGAACACCGCAAGCGTCGTGGAGACCCCGATCCCGCGCAGAGCCACCTGCGGTAACGATGCGACCGGCACGGTCCTGGAGCGTGGTATCCCGTTGTTATCCGCCCACACGATGGTCACTCCGACGACGCCGTTGGTCGCCAGTTCTGAGGCCAGCGCCCCCGCATCGGCCATGTCGTCCTCCGCTCACTTGCGCACCCGATCATGGTTAGAGTCAGGCTAGCGCGCAGCGCCTCGACCAGGGAGTGCCAGTATCGCGGCCAGCGCCGATGCTGCCAGACTCTTGTGGCTAACCAAGGGGTGCGGTACTAGCTTCAAATACGTGACGGTGATCGCCACGGGCTCGGGAACACAGAGTGGACTGCATTCGTCGGAAACAGTGGGACACTGGGATCCGATACAGGTTGGCGGGTGTTCCCGTGAGTACTGCAGCCGGTTCGATCCGGTTCGGTCGTACTGACCGGGCCGGGACGGAGGGAGAAGCCATGACGCCCACGCTTGCCCGCCCTGAGTTGACCGCTTCCGACCGTTGCGACCGGTGCAGCGCCGCTGCCCGCGTCCGTGCAGTGCTGCCTTCAGGTGGCGAGCTCCTGTTCTGCAACCACCACGCCCGCCAGCACGGTTCGAAGCTGAAGGAGCTCGCGGCGGACATCCAGGCCAGCGAGGCCTAGCCGGGTCGGTGATACCTGGTCTTTTCAGGTCGCCGGTCACCGGCCGCAACCGCCGTAACCGCATCGAGCAGGCGATCCACCTCGGTCGCGGTGTTGTAGAAGTTCACGCTGGCCCGCACCGCGCCACCGCCGTCCCGAACCCCTAACGCACCGGCCAGCTCCCATGCATAGGCATGCCCGTGCCAGCAGTTGATCCCTCGGGCTGCCAGTCCCTCAGCGACCTCGGCGGGGTCAGCGCCGGCCACCCGGAAATACGCGGTGGGGGTCCGCTTGCAGGGCGCCCCATAGAGCGTCACGCCGGGGACAGTCTGCAGACCGGTGAGCATCCGGCTACCCAACGCGTCCTCGTGTGCTGTGGCAGCGCGACGAGAGACCGCCAGCTGTTCCCGACGAGGCCCGCAGGCGGCGCCGTCCAATCCGGCTAGGTGCTGTACGGCCGCGACCACTCCGGCCAGCGACGCAAACGGGTTGGTGCCCAGCTCGAAGCGTTCCGGAACGGTGCCCGGCGACGGCAGCAACCGGTCCGGGTGCAGTCTCTCCAACAGCGCTGGGTCGGCGGCGACGACGGCAGCCAGCTGCGGGCCCGCCCACTTGTAGGCGCTGGTGGCGTACAGGTCCGCGCCGAGCGCGGCTAGGTCGACATGGGTGTGCGGGGCGTGGTGCGCCCCGTCCACGAAGCTGACCGCGCCGACGTTCCGCGCGGCCGCAGTGATCGCTGTGACATCAGGGCAGGTACCCACCACGTTCGATGCCGCAGTAAGGGCGACCAACCTCGTCCGCCCGTTGAGTAGCGCACCCACGCTTTCCACCGGTAGCTCCGCGGTCCGCGGATCGACCTCAGCGATTCGCACGGTGACTCCTGCCCGGCGCGCTGCCTGCATCCACGGCCGGATGTTCGCGTCGTGGTCGAGTTGAGTCACCACGATTTCGTCGCCCTCCCGCCAGGTGATCTGGAAAGCGGCGGCAAAGCGGTAGGTCAACGCGGTCATCGTCGGGCCGAAGACCACCCCGCGCGGGTCTTTCGCACCGACCAGATCCGCTACCGCGCGGCGCGCCTGCGCCACAATCTCAGTGCCCCGGAAACTCGCCTCGAACGGCGCTCCCTGGTTCGCCACCCCAGTCCGGTAGGTCTGCGCCACCGCGTCGATCACCGCCTGCGGCACCTGCGTACCGGCTGCCCCGTCCAACCAGGCCCGCCCGTCGGCCAACGCCGGGTACTGGGCGCGCACCGCCTCCACGTGATATGCCACGCACTGACCCTAGGCGAGCACCCTGCGCAGGCCGGGCTAGCTGAAGGCCTCGACGTTCCGCACCCCACTCGGCGAAGGTGCGGGGTGGGCGGGCGAGGATCTGCTCGATCCGCCTAGCGCAGCGGCTCGCTGGTCTGCACCTGCTCGACAACCTCGATCTCGTCACCGACGTGCAGTGTTGCGCCGGTGGAATCCGGGATGAGGTTAATCGCGAACCAGGTTTTGCCGTCCCACCGACGGTGGCGGGCGAGCGTTGTCAGGGGTTCCTTGCCCTTCCACCCGGTGTCGGCATCGATCGTGGTGAACACGCAGCGGCAGCACGCCTTCACCACCCGGAATCTCGCGGCGCCAATTCGCACCACCCGCCAGCCGTCTTCCGCCCAGGCAGGTACGCCCGCGACGACCACGTTGGGGCGAAATCGCGTCATCGGCACCGGCCCCTCATCAGGGTGCGGTCCCTCGGCGATGAGATCGTTCAGTGCGGCGAGAGACTCCTCGGTGGCGAGCAGCAGTGGGTAGCCGTCGGCGAAGGACACCCGATCCTCGTCGAGGCTGTATGCGGGATTCGGTCGGCGCCGCGTGGGATCGTCGAGATACACCAGCCGGACTGGGCTACCAGCCAGCTTGCTGAACCAGGTATGCGCCTTGTCCGACGCCGGCGCGGCTGCCAGCTCACTGGACCCGATCCGGACAGTTGCGAGCCCATCGCCGTCTGGTGGGGGCACCAGCAGCGGGTCGGCATATGGTGCCTGCACCAGCAGGCCGCCGGCTTGGAGTTCCGGGGTCACCAGTACCAGTTGTGGGTAGGTCCGCGCCGTGACCACGTGCCCCCGGTGATCGACGAGCATCCACCGTCGATCACCGGCCAGGCCCCATGGCTCGACCATGGCGGCGTCCAGCACGCGGCCGCGGCAGGACTTGATCGGGTACCTGTTGATGCCGGTCAGCGTGGGCGCCACGACTCAGGCTATCTGGCGTCGAGGTCACGACACCGCCGAGAGCGGACGTGGCTCAGCGGGCGCGCAGGTGGGCGATGCGCTTTTCGAGCTCCTCCGCGGTGGCCATAGCCGTGGGCGGGCCGCCGCATGCGGTGCGGACTTCCTGGTGGATCACCCCGTGTGGCTGGCCGGTGCGGTGGTGCGCCAAGGCGACCAAGGCGTTGAGCTCCCGGCGCAGCTCGGCGAGTCGTTCCCGGGTCGTCGGCCGTCGAGCGATCACGGACGGTGTCGCGGAGCGGTCTGTGGGCCGGGCCAGCTGTTGCTCCTGGCGCCGCCGCAGTAACGCGCGCATCTGGTCAGGTTCGAGCAGGCCGGGCAGTCCGAGGTAATCCTGCTCGTCCTCGGTGGTGGCGAGGGCGGCCGTGCCGAAGGACGCCCCGTCGTAGATCACTTGATCCAGCTCGGCATCGGCGCCTAGGGAGGTGAACGCCCGCTCCTGCTCGCCAGGCTCGTCCCGCTGCACGTTGGCCCGGGCGAGCAGCTCGTCGTCCCACCCCTCTTCGGCCCGGTGCGGTGCACCGAGCACGTGATCGCGCTGCTTTTCGAGTTCGCTTGCCAGCCTCAGCAGTACGGGCACGCTGGGCAGGAACACCGTTGCAGTCTCGCCGGGCCGCCGGGACCGGACGAACCGGCCCACCGCCTGGGCGAAATACAGCGGGGTGGCCGCCGACGTCGCGTACACCCCGACCGCGAGCCGCGGCACGTCGACGCCCTCGGACACCATCCGCACCGCGACCAGCCAGCGCTCGTCGGAGTCGGCGAACGCGGCGATCCGACCGGACGCCGCCGGGTCGTCGGACAGCACCAGCACCGGTTCGCGCCCGGTAATCGTGCGCAGGGTCTGGGCGTAGGCCCTGGCGGCGGTGTGGTCGGTGGCGATCACCAGACCGGCCGCGTCGGGCAGCGCACCGGCGCGTAGCTGGGTCAGCCGAGTGTCCGCGGCGTACAGCACCGCGGGGATCCACTCTCCCGCGGGATCCAACGCGGTGCGCCAGGCCCGGGCGGTGTGCTCGGCGGTGAGCGGCTCACCCAACCGCGCCGTGAACTCCTCCCCCGCGCTGGTCCGCCAGCGCGCCTCGCCGGAGTAGGCCAGGAACATCACCGGTCGCACCACCCCATCGGCCAGTGCCTCGGAGTAGCCGTAGAAGTAGTCCGCGGCCGAACGCAACGCGCCCGCGCCATCTGGTTCATAGCTGACGAACGGGATCGGGGTGTCGTCGCTGCGGAACGGGGTGCCGGTCAGCGCGAGCCGGCGTACGGCCGGAGTGAACGCCTCCCGCACGCCGTCGCCCCAGCTCTTGGCGTCTCCGGCGTGGTGGATCTCGTCGAGCACCACCAAGGTGCGGCGACCCTCGGTCCGCACCCTGTGCAGGGTCGGATGTGCCGCGACCTGGGCGTAGGTCAGCGCCACGCCGCGGTAGTCGCGGGAGGTGGCGCCCACGGTGTTGCGGAACTCAGGATCCAGCGCCAGGCCGATCTCGGCCGCCGCTGCTGCCCACTGGTGCTTGAGGTGCTCGGTGGGAGTCACCACCGCCATTGCATGCACCGTCCGGTCTGCGAGTAACTCGACTGCTACCCGCAGAGCGAAGGCCGTCTTACCGGCACCTGGTGTGGCCACCGCGAGGAAATCCCGTGGTGCGGTTGCCAGGTACCGGGCCAGCGCTCTGCGCTGCCAAGCCCGCAGCGGCCGGTGCGAGAATGCGGCAACGGCGGCGGTCTCGGCGGGGCGGGACACAGCAGTCGACGCACTCCTCTACTCGATGGCCAATCTTGGTCGGTGGCCAGCCGCACGCTACCTGCTTCGGCGGGTCGCGCGGTGCGCACTCCGGCTAATGGACCATCCTACGAAGCGACATGGACGCCTCCGCCGACTCCGCTGCCGCGCCCACCGCTGGCACCGGCCTCACAGCGGCCGCACCGGACACTGACACGCGGGTCCGCCGCGGGTTGCTTCGCCTGATCTCCCTGACCGCGGTCAAAGCGTGGGACGACAGCTTCGTCGCGATGTCGGCCCAGGCGGCCTTCTGGATGACGCTGTCGCTGCCACCGCTGTTGCTCGGGCTGCTGGGCAGCCTCGGATTCGTCGCCGACTGGTTTGGCCCAGCCACCGTCGAAGCAGCGCAGCGGGAGATCGTGCGGTTCAGCACGACCGTGTTCAGCGCCGACGTGGTCGACCAGATCATCCGGCCGACGGTGGCCGACATCCTCACCCATGGCAACAGTTCCATCGTCTCGGTGGGATTCGTCATCTCGCTGTGGGCGGGTTCCTCGGCATTGGCGTCCTTGGTTGATTCGATTACTGCCGCGTATCGGCAATACACAGTTCGCAACCCGGTGTGGCAGCGTATCTTTGCGCTGCTGCTCTATGTGGTGGCACTGATCGGGTCTGTACTGGTGTTGCCCGTCACCGCCTTGGGCCCCGACGTCATCCCGAAGCTGCTCCCGGAGGCAGCGCGACCCACGGTGACACAGCTGGTCGGCATCTTCTATTACCTCGGACTCGGCGTGTTGCTGATGCTGGGACTGGCCACGTTGTACAAAGTGGTGCTACCTAACAAGCTGCCATGGCACCGCGGGCTGCCGGGCGCCCTGCTGGCCATGGCCGTATTCATGGTCACCAGCACCGGGCTGCGGCTCTACATCGCATCGGTGTCCAGCACCGGCTACACCTACGGAGCGCTCGCCGCGCCGATCGCCTACCTGCTGTTCTCATTCTTCATTGCGATGGCGATCGTGCTCGGCGCTGAGTTCAACAGCGCGATCGAAGACATCTGGCCCGCTCAACCGACCCGACGGGATCGCCGGCGGCGGTCGACGGGCTCATAAGATCAGCCGCTGAGTGCCCCCGAGCGGTAAGGCGCCAGGTCACCGTGCTCGCCGAGACCTGCTTGCGTGATCCGAGCCAGCAGCCCCGCTTGCGCTTGTACCGACACTCGGTCCAGCGCCGCCTGGTCGAGCTCCACCCGAAACTTAGCCGGGCCCAGCAGCCGGACCCGCAGGTCGAGTACGGGAACGTGGTGGTCGGCGAGGTACTCGCTCGCGACCAGTTCGGCTCGTTCGACCAACGCTAGCCGGTCAACGGTCACCGGTATTCCGACCGCGATTCTGGAGGCCAGGCACGGCGTGCTCGGCTTGTCTCGCACCGTCAGATTCCAGTGTGCGGCCAGCGCGCGCACGTCCTGTTTGGTAGCGCCCACTTCGGCCAGCGGCTCGCACACCCCGAGCTCAGCCGCCGCCCGCAGGCCAGGGCGGTGTGAAGCGCGGCGGTCATCGAGGTGAGTGCCGGTCGCGACGTGAGCCAACCCGCGTCGCTGGGCAAGATCCCGCACTGCGCCAAGCACTGTCCGCTTGCAGAAGTAGCAGCGATCGCCGAGGTTGGCCCGATAACCCGGGTCGGCCTGCTCGTCGGTGCGCAGCACAACCAGTCGCGACCCGATCTGCTC
>JALZCN010000279.1 GCA_030863045.1 Actinomycetota bacterium
CTACAAGAGCCCCCCAACTGGGTCCTGCCTGCAATCAACCACTACCAACCTTGCCGCGGCCAGGGGCGGTTGCGCCTGCCTCAGGCCGATCAGTTAGCCCAGGGGCTGAACGCCATGTTGTTATACGAAATCCTCGCCCGGGAATTAATGCGCGATGACCAACGCCGGGCTCGCCAGGAACGGTCGGCCAGAAACCTCATCGCGGCTCGCTGGTGGCAGCGCGTTGCGCGCTACGCCGACCGCCGCGCCCGTCGTGCCGCCGAGCGCCGGTAGCCGGCACGCTTGAACTACCCTTTCCCGAGCCGGCTCATCGCAGACCTCAGCCGTCCCCGGCTCGGCCGACCAATGAGGCTCAGCAGTAGTAGGTGAGAGCTCGCGCGTTAGCGGCAGCCATGTCCAAATACGCCTTCTGCAACCTCGGGTCTAAGGTACTGGCGGCGAGCTGACGGAGGTTGGCGATGGCGGTCTTCGCCTGGGCGCATTGTTGCGGAGTCGCCGAGGTGGCAGCCATTGCTGGCTGTACCGAGCCCATGCTGATTCCCAGGACAGCCACAGCGCCAATGATGATTCTTTTCACGGCCATGCCCCCCGGGCAGCGTGCAGTTGTGACCCCCTTTTTATCGTTGACGATCAATTCGACGTTGTCCGGGAGTACCACGTGACCTGCTGAGACTACGACTCGCTACAGCCTGTCGAACTGCCGGGCGGACGGATCAACTAGCGAAACCCGGTTGCCAGCGTTGGGTAATGCCGCGCAGCGGCACAGTGGCGTCGAGCTGGCACAGCACGCCGAACGTCCCGGTGCTCACCCGGTGGATCAGCAGATAACTGGGTGGGAGGTTCAGCGCTCGCCCGATCCGGAAGTCCGCCCCGAAGACGTCGCCGACCCGCTCGGCTTGAGCCTGCATCCAGGCCCGGGTGAAGTGAAAGGTCTCGGTACGTACCGGATCGGCGAACGGAGCGAGGTAGGCCAGCACGTCCTCGGCCCGTAGCTGCATACCCGGCCGGACGAAGCCTTCCGAGCGCAGCAGCTCCAGCAGCTCATCGGAGCGCTCCTCGACAGCCAGCCGGGTCGCTACCCCCAGGGTGCGCGGGGTGCCACCGGGTAACTTCGCGGCCGCGCCGAAATCGAGAACACCTAGCCGACCATCGGCCAAGCGCAGGAAGTTGCCCGGGTGCGGGTCGGCGTGCAGCAGCCCGGTAAGGGCCGGGGAGGAGGAGTGGAACTCCGACAGCCTGGTACCGATGTCATCTCGCTCGGATCGTGAGCCACAGCGGATGATCTGTGCCATTGGAGTGCCGGTGATCCACTGGGTCACCATGACCTTCGGCGCGCTGGCGACGACCGGGGGGACGGCGATCTCAGGGTGGCCGCGGAACGCAGCAGCGAATACGCGCTGGTTATTGGCCTCATCGCGGTAATCGAGTTCCTCCACCATCCGATCCCGCAACTCGGCCAGCAGCGGCTTGACCTCCATCCCGGGCACGATCGCTTGAAACAACCGGTTGAATCGCTGCAGTTGCCGCAGGTCCGACCGCAACGCCTCATCCGCCCCTGGATACTGCACCTTGACCGCGACCTCACGGCCGTCATGCCACACCGCCTTGTGCACCTGCCCGATGCTGGCGGCTGCCGCAGGGTCATCGGCGAACTCGGTGAAGCGGCGACGCCATCCCGAGCCGAGTTGCTCGTCGAGTACCCGGTGCACTGACTGCGGGGACATCGGCGGTGCCGCAGACTGCAGCTTGGTCAGGGCCTCCCGGTACGGCTCGGCCAGATGGTCGGGAATCGCCGCCTCGAAGACGCTCAGCGCCTGGCCGAACTTCATCGCGCCGCCCTTGAGCTCTCCGAGCACCGCGAACAGTTGTTCGGCGGTGCGCGCGCTGAGCTCGGCATTGACGTCGCGGGCATCGTGCCCGGCCAGCCGCTTGCCCCAGCCCGCCGCAACCTGCCTGGCCACCCCGAGCGGCAGGCTAGCGAGCCGGGCCGTTCGCTTCGTGGCTCCGCGCGGGATGTCGGTCACGGTGTAAATTGTCTCCCGGTTGCACCTCGGGTAGTAGTGGCCCGGTCTATCCGGCACCGCAGCTGCAACTCGGATGAGCTGGGCGGGGGTGGCGACGCAAGGTACCGTGCACCGGGTCCACTTCCAGCGTGGCGCCCCACGTCGGCGGGATCGGCAGGCCGGCCTCTGGCCCGGCGAGCGCGGTCAACACCTGCTCGGCGGTCAGCGCCGCCGCGAGTTGGGTGCAGGCCAATCCGGCGGCCGGGATCTGTCCGACGAACTGGGCCGCCAGTTTCGGCCAGGCCACGTCCCTGGCCGCGCGATGCAGCTCGGCGCAGCGCAGGCAGCTGCTGCGGCCGGGCCATACCAGCGGGCCGACCACCGCCGTTCCCTCGTGGGCGTAACCGATCAGATGTGGGATCCGGGTCGTGAGCAGCTCATTCACCATTTCTGGCTCCGGCACCACCACGTCGCTGAGCACGATCAGGTCCGGTCTACGGCGAGCGGTCACGATCACCTCAGGTGCGCCGCGACGCACCGCGTCGGCCGCCGCTGCCGCGCGGGATCGTCCGAGGTCGTCGGGAAGGAAGCCGGTGCCCAGGTCGGCGGCGACGACCTTTCCGGTGGCGTGCACCGCCACGTGACCAACCCCGGCTGCGGCCAGCGCGATGGCCACCGCCACCGTCACTCGGCCGGAACCGACCACTCGCACGGCGGCCTCGCGTCGCCGGCGCAGTACCTGTTGGGTCGCACTGTTGGTATTCACCGACCAACCGGCTGCCTCGCTGGCCAGCGCGACGCGGTGCCAGCCCGGGGGGCCATGGTCGACCGCCGAAGCATCCTGCACCAGCCCGCAAATGTGCAGGTCGGTGAGCATCGACAGGACATCGTCACGGGAGGATCCGGCTGCCTGCGCCTCAGCGATCAGTTCGGCTGTCCGGCGGACGCCGTCCATCCGCTTCAGCAGCGCGGCCAGCGGTTCCGGCAGATCGTCGAGGACCATGGCCCGCTGCTGATCCAACCCGAGCTGCAGGCAGGTGGGGGAACGCCAGAGAGCGGCGCGGCCCGGCGCAAGCCGCAGCCGATCGGGGAGGCCAGCCGTGCCGGACAGGGCAGCTGTCGGTGGGGAGACGGCGGGCGATGCGATGACGGGGCTCGGCGGACTCATGCCCGCAATCCTGGATGGCCCAGCGGCACTGCTCAAC
>JALZCN010000291.1 GCA_030863045.1 Actinomycetota bacterium
CCGCTCGGGAGGTCTCCGTTGGAGTTCCCGACATTGGAGTGCCGGGCCGGCTCCGGCAGGTGACACCGCTATTCATGGTGCCGGAAGCGCTGGCCTACGTCGCCCCGCACCAGCGTGGCGATTGACCCGCGGGCGGAGTCAGCTTCGGCCATTGAGGGTTCGGACGGCTCTGCCGACCATTCCTAGGGCGAGGATCGCGGCGCCGGTCAGCGCGGTGGCCAGCGGCTGGGTCGCGGCGAGCACGGCGCAGCCGGTAAACCCGACGATGGCCACCGGGCGCCGCCAGCGACGTTGGCCACCGGGCAGGGTGAAGGAGGCGGCGTTGGCAATCGCGTAGTAGATCAGGATGGCGAAGCTGGAGAAGCCGATGGCGCCGCGCAGGTCGGCGATCAGCACGCTCGCCGAGATGGTGACACCGAGCAGGATCTCCGCGCGGTGGGGCACCTGAAAGCGGCGATGGACGGCCGCCAGCGCGTGCGGAAGTTCATGGTCGCGGGCCATGGCCAGGACTGTGCGGCCGATCCCGGCCAGCAACGACAGCAGCACACCGGCCGATGCGATAGCGCCGCCGATGCGCACTACGGGTGTCAGCCAGCTCAGCGTGCCGGATTGGGTGGCCGCCGCGAGCGGCGCAACCGAGTGGGCGAGCACCGTGGGGCCCACCGCGGCGAGTGTGGCGGCGCCGACCACGGCATAGATGGCGACGACGATGCTCAGTGCCAACGGAATGGCCAGCGGGATGGTGCGGGCGGGTTCGCGGACCTCATCACCCAGAGTGGCGATCCGGGCGTACCCGGCGAAAGCGAAGAACAGCAGAGCGGCGGCTTGAGCGATGCCGGTCACTCCCCCGCTGGTCCAGCCGGTGAGGTTGGCCAGCTCCGCCTGGCCACCACCCAGGGCAGCCACCACGACCGTGGCCAAGGTGAGCAGTGTCAGTGCGACCAGAATCCGGGTCAGCTGGGCGGTCTTGGTGATCCCGAAGTAATTGACCACAGTGAGGATCACCACCACGGCGACCGCTGGTGCCGTGGGCTGAGCAGGCCAGACGTAGGCCCCGAAGGTGAGGGCCATCGCGGCGCAGCTGGCCGTCTTGCCGATCACGAATCCCCAGCCCGCAACGAAACCCCAGGTTGGCCCTAGCTGGTGGCGGCCATATCGATAGGTACCGCCTGATTCGGGATATCGGGCCGCTAGCTGGGCCGAGGAAATGGCGTTGCAGTAGGCGACGATCGCGGCGATAGCCAGCGCGATCAGCAGCCCGGCGCCTGCGGCCGCCGCAGCCGGCGCAAAGGTGGCGAACACTCCAGCGCCGAGCATCGAACCCAGCCCGAGCACCACCGCGTCCGCCAGGCCCAGCCGGCGTGCTAGCTGTGGCCTGGGAGCCGGGTTGGGCTGAGTCACACCGTCTGACGGTATTGCCCTGACCCCGATCCCTGTTCGGGGCAGCAGAGGGGAGGTCGCTCAGGCGAGTGACCATTGGCGCTACTTAACGGCAATGTTGCGCCGCAGTCGCCAGGGCCACGTGCTCAGTGGCGTCTGCGGCGGCATCGCCGCGACACTGGATGTGGACGGCACCTTGCTCCGCATCTGAAAGGACCGGGTCTCCCCAACGCACAACAGGGCCCACAATCGACGTGGCTCAAAGCTAGCGAAACGGATGGAGGACTGAGTGACCGGACCAGGTGAGCCGCCTAACCTGGCGAATGTGCACCCCGAAGCCGTTGAGGCAGTACGAGCCGCAATCGCCGACATTGATATAGCCCACAACGTGGCCGTGGCGGCGGTCGAGGCAATGCTCGACCCGGTCGCTGCTATGGCGGCAGTGGAAGTGCTGACCACCCACATGCAGAAGCTAACCGACGCAGATGCCGAGTTGCGGACACAGATCGCTGGTCGCATCCGGGATGTCAATAAGACATCGCTCACCGGTCTGGCGGATCGGTCCGGGACGTCCAGTCGGAAGGCTCAGCAACGGGCCAACGAGGGGGAGGGTCCGCCTTCCTCGCCGTGACGTAGGCCGATTGGCGCCGCCGACATGCAGCATCGGCCGGTGTGGAGGTGGTGCTCAAGCTGCCGCCGTGGCTGAAACCCTCCCGCACCGAGATCGAACACGCACTGCCCACGCTGCGGGTCCCCGGCCCCGACGAGGAGATCACCGTCGGCGCCACCGAAAGCGGGTAGCCACGATGACCACCGGTGTCAAAACCTTCATCCACCGGTTCACGCCGCCCAAAGCCCCCGACGCGCTGACCTTGCTGTTGCTGCACGGCACCGGCGGCACCGAGGATGACCTGCTGGAGGC
>JALZCN010000292.1 GCA_030863045.1 Actinomycetota bacterium
ACGCTGTCGGTCAGCAGCATGTCCCCCTCCAGTTCCGAACCGGCGGCTAGGGCCTGTCCTGTGGATCATGGGACGGGGTCGCGGAGCCAGATTCTGATCGAGGCGACGTCGACGGTGCCGTGGAAGATGTATTCGCGTTTGTCGTAGCGGTAGCGACGGCGCGGAACTGTTTGAGCTTGTTGATGGCGCGCTCGATGACGTTGCGGTCTTTGTAGGTGTCGGGGTCGAAGTTGGGTGGTCGTTCGCCCTGGCTGGCTTTGCGGGCACGGTGGGCCTGCTGATCGACCCGTTCGGGAATGGTGGTCTTGATCCGGCGTCGGCGCAGGTGGGCTCGGATAGGTCGGTTGGAGTAGGCCTTGTCAGCGAGTACCCGGCCGGGCCGGGTGCGGGGGCGACCGCGGCCGCGGCGTTGGATGCAGATACCGGTCATCACCGGCTTGAAGGCCACGGCGTCATGGCGTTGTCCTGGGGTAATGACCCGGGAGATCGGCCGGGCGCGGGCGTCGGCGGCCAGGTGGATTTTGGTGCTCACGCCGCCCCGGGAGCGTCCTAAGGCCTCCCGGTCGGTGCTGGGGCCTGATTCCTTGTCATTCGACCCAGCCCCCTGTGCCGGGGTCCGTGCTGGAGACGTCCTCCGCGGCGAGGTGGGGCGGCGGCGCGTGGCGCGCGCCAGCGGCGTGCTGATGGGCGCGGATCACCGTGGAATCCACCCCCACCGACCACTCTGGTCGGTGATCGGCATCGGTGTGCTGATCACAACCGCGGCGCAGCTCATCCAGGACCCTGGCCCAGGTGCCATCAGCTGACCAGCGACGATGCCGATGGTAAATGGTCTTCCAGTGCCCGTAATCGCGGGGCAGATCCCGCCAGGGACAGCTGGTCCGGGTTCGCCACAGCACCCCGTTGATCACCGATCGATGATCGACCCACCGCCCACCCCGGCGCGGCGTCTGATCCGGCAACAACGGTTCAAGCCGCGCCCACTCTTCCTCAGTCAAGTCATGACGATCGTGCACTGAGGCGATCTACCGCATCCCACCTGAAAGATCCACGGGACACGCCCTAGTGCAGTGCACGGATCAAGGGACGGATCAGGCGAGTTAACGGGGATCGGGTATTGCTGCCCGGAGCCGCCGCCAGGCACAGTGAGGCCCGTGACGTTCTTGCGAGTTCTGCTCATCGACCGTCACGCAATGCTGACCGATGCGCTGACCGTCCAACTGTCCACCGCCGATGATCTATGGGTGGTCGGTAGCGCCACGCCGGATGACCCCCGGCTGATAGACACGATCCGCACGCTGCGCCCCGACGTGATCACCACCGAGATCGGGGCCGCGACGGTCGCGACCGCCGGGATGATCCGCGAACTACGAGCCGCGTGGCCCCCGGCACACCTGGTCATCCTGACCAGCAGTCACGACTGTGCTCATGCCGTCGCAGCGGCCCGCGCCGGCGCCGCAGCCTGGGTGTCCAAGGAAGGCTCACTGGATCACCTGCTCGAAGTCCTGCGCGGCGTACCGCTCGGTCATGCCTTCTACCCACCCCGGGAGCTCGGCGCTGTGCTACGCGAACTGCGCGACGACGCGCGTCGCGCTCGTGAGTGCAGTGCGCGGCTCGACGTCCTCAGCCACCGCGAGCGCGACGTGCTGCTGCACATGGTGGACGGCAAGCCGGTGAGCCAGATCGCCGTCGAGTCAGTGGTGTCGACCAGCACCGTGCGGACTCACGTGCGCAGCATCCTCACCAAGCTTGGCGTGCGCAGCCGGCTGGAAGCCGTCAGCGTGGCGCGCGCCGCGGGACTACGCCCCACCACTGACCCAGCCTGAGAGGATGATCGACAGCAGGCGCCACCCGCTCACGCTCTCGGCACCCAACATGCCGCACCACAGCTCCGCCCGTGCCCGCCGCGGATCCCGACGAACACGCCGGAGCACTTCTACTGAAGGAACCCGCTCGCGCGGCTCCACGTGTCAGGGTCCTCGCCGCCCAGTCGCCAGAAGAAGCTCCCACCGAGGTCGTACTTGTTGACGAGGTCAAGCTTCTGCGCCGTACTCTCGGCGTTCTCGAACCACACTTCATGAGGGCCGTCCGCACCGTTGAAACGGAACCAGGGTGACTGGGTGTCGTTGTCCCACTCAATGTCGGCACCGTTCTTATCGGCCAGGTCGGTCGCTTGTTCCCACGTCACAGTCTTGCCTTCGCCGCGGCCCCAGTCGTAGCCGAGCAGAACGTTGCCGAGTACCACCTTGTCGGGCGGGATCTGGG
>JALZCN010000300.1 GCA_030863045.1 Actinomycetota bacterium
GGCGATAGAGGGGGATGCATGACTGTCCCGGGGATTTTCCAGTCTGGCTACGGCTACGACGACCATGACTACTGGTACAAGAAGTACTACCGCCACTTCGACCACTACTACTACAAGCACTACAAGAAGCATTACAAGCACCACAAGCACACAAGAAGCACGATGACTGCTAGCTAATCCGCGTCTGCTGGCGGTGGGCTTCGCCCCTACTAGCGGGGTCGAGGCCCACCGTGGTCGGCTATCGCTGAGAGGCTCAGAACCACCGTTCAAGGATAAGCGCGAGGCCGTCCTCGGAGTTGCGCGCGGTGATTTCGTCTGCGGATTCCAGCACATCGGAGTGGGCGTTGGCCATCGCCACCCCGTGCCCCGCCCACTGCAGCATCGATAAGTCATTGGGCATATCGCCCACGGCGAGTACATCGGCTGCCGCGATATCCAGTTCACCGGCCAGCCGGGCCAGGCCAGTGGCCTTGGTGACACCGGGGGCAGAGAGCTCGATCAAGCCGTGGCCGGTGGAGTACGTGACATCCAGTTGGGACCCGGCAAGCTCGCGTACCGCGGCCGCCATCACGTCGCTGCTCACACCCGGGTAGCGGACCAGCAGCTTGATCGCGGGTCGGCCCAGCAGGATGTCGCGCGGGGCGTCGGCGGAGTCCGCACCCGGCCAGGGGTGCGTGTAGCCGGGTTCGGCGAGGAACTGATCGGCCCCGTTCACCGCGGCACTGCAGGTAGGCAGCTCGACCGCAAGTTTCGCGGCCGGTAGCGCGGTGGCCACCACGTCTGCCGCATCACGCAGCTGTAGTGGATCCAGCGTCACCGAGTAGCTGACTTCGTCGGTCGCGGCGTCGTAGAGCACGGCGCCGTTGGCGCACACCGTGGGTCCGGCGTGTCCGAGTTGTTCGACGATCTGTGGGATCCACCGCGGCGGTCGCCCGGTCACCAGGATGAAAGGCACCCCAGCAGCCACCACCCGGTGCACCGCCGCCCGGGTGCGCTCGGAGACCCGATCCATCGGATCCAACAACGTCCCGTCCACGTCCGACGCGACCAACCGCGGCCTACGGTGCATGTTCTCGACCATACGTCCCGCAACAGCCGACCCAGCGCGGTGATCGTTACTTGTTACCCGCTGAACGCGGCTACGCCTCAATGAGGTCGAGGCCACCGAGGGCGGGTTGGAGGGCTTTGGGGATCTGGACTGAGCCGTTGGGGAGTTGGTGGTTTTCCAGGAGGGCGACGATCCATCGGGTGGTGGCCAGGGTGCCGTTGAGGGTGGCGGCGATCTGCGGGCGGCCTTCGGGATCGCGGTAGCGGATGTTCAACCGGCGGGCCTGGAACGTGGTGCAGTTCGAGGTGGAGGTCAGCTCGCGGTAGGACCGTTGGGACGGCAGCCAGGCCTCGCAGTCGAACTTGCGGGCCGCCGAGCTGCCCAGGTCCCCGGCCGCCACGTCGATCACCCGGTAGGGCACCTCGATCGCAGCGAGCATCTGCTCCTCGAAGTCCAGCAGGCGGTGGTGCTCGGTCTCGGCGCACTCGGGACGGCAGTAGACGAACATCTCGACCTTGTCGAACTGGTGCACCCGGATGATGCCGCGGGTGTCCTTGCCGTAGGAGCCGGCCTCCCGGCGGAAACAGGACGACCAACCGGCGTAACGCAATGGCCCACCGGACAGGTCGATGATTTCCCCGGCGTGGTAGCCGGCCAGCGGTACCTCCGAGGTCCCCACCAGGTACAGGTCGTCGTCGCGCAGCCGGTACACCTCAGCGGCGTGCGCGCCGAGGAACCCGGTGCCCTCCATGATCTCCGGACGGACCAGCACCGGTGGAATCATCAAAGTGAACCCGGACGCCACCGCGCGCCCCGCGGCGAGCTGCAGCAGACCGAGCTGAAGTTGCGCGCCCAACCCGGTGAGGAAGTAGAACCGCGCACCGGACACTTTCGCGCCCCGCTCAGTGTCGAACAACCCCAGAGCGGTGCCGAGCTCCAGGTGATCGCGCGGGTCGAAATCCAGATCCGGCGGCGACCCGACGTGCTTGAGCACGACGTAGTCGTCCTCCCCGCCCGCGGGTACCCCGTCGACGACCAGGTTGGGGAGCATGCGGTGCACGGCCCGGATCGCTTCCTCGGCGCTGGCCTGCTCGCCCTCGGCGAGCTTGACGTCCGCGGCGAGCTGCTTGGCGTGGGCGAGCAGCTCGGCTCGTTCGGCGCCACGTGCGCTACCGACCCGCTTGCCCAGCGCCTTCTGTTCGGCGCGCAACGAGTCAGCGGCGGCCACGGCCTTGCGGCGCCGCTCGTCAGCGGCGATCAGCGCGTCAACGGCGTCGATGTCCTCGCCGCGGGCCCGCTGCGAGGCGCGCACCCGGTCCGGGTCCTCGCGCAGCACCTTGAGATCGATCATGGCCCGTCAGCCTAGCCCGGGCCGGCGGGACAGCTCGGCGGCGGCCTCCAGCAGCATCCAGCCCGACAGCTGCACCGACAGGTCACGCTCCGCCAGGCCCGGTCCGGGCGACCGCGCCGGCACCGTCCACTCCGGACCGAACACCGGACCGCCGTCGGCCACACCCCGGTTGCGCCAGGCCGCTTCGGCCGAGTCCAGCACCAGGCGCGCCGCCGTCTTGCCTGCTGACACGTTGGCTGGCAGGGCGCCCGCGGCCAGGGTCAGGTAGCGGGCCAGGATGCCGCTGAACAGCCCGCCGTCACCTCCACCCTGCCCGCGCAGCACGCCGCCGTCGGTGAGGTGCTCGGCGACCGCGCGCACCGTCGAATCGGCTTGTTGCCACCAATGCGGCGCACCGGTGGCGGTACCCAGCTCGACGCAGGCCCCGAGCAGCACACCCTGGCAGTAGGTGTAGATGGCCCGCTCCACCGTGCGTACGGACCCGTCCGGGTTCACCCGGGCCCCGTCGAAGATCAGACCGGTGGCCGGATCGATCAGATGCTCGATGATCCAGTCGACCAGGGACGCAGCGATGCCTAGGTTTCCCCGCCGGGCGTAGAAGATCGCGGCCGGGCCGGTGGCCGGGACGTTGACGAAATCGTCGCCGACCCGCCACCGCATCCCTCCGCTGGGGCCGCGGCCGGTCCGCAACTGACGCAGGATGGCCTGCTCGGCGTCCGGCCTTCGGATGCCGGCCAGCGCAGCGCTGCGTTGCAAGGCCAGGCCCATCCAGGAGATGTCGTCGTAGTACCTGTTGACCCAGCCGGTGAGGTTGCGCATCCGCACACCGCGGACCAGAGTTGCCACGGTGTCCCGCCGCCACTGCGTCGGGGCCCGGTGGTAGGCGTCGAGCATGCAGTCCAGCAGGTGCGCCTGCCACCAGTAGTGCCAGTCCACCGACCGTGCCGGCCAGTCAACCCGCCCTAACCGGGCGAGTGGCAAGCCCCACAGCCAGCGCAGGTGCCGGGTGTGCACGGCCCGCTCGGCCGCCGCCGCCCGGCCCGCCCACACACTCACCAGGCGACCTCCAGATCGGCGTGCTGGCGGATCCAGGCGTGCATCGCGATCCCGGCGGCGACCCCGGCGTTGATCGACCGGGTAGAACCGAACTGGGCGATCGAGACGGTCAACGCCGCCCCTTCGCGGGCTTGGGCCGTCAGGCCTGGTCCTTCCTGCCCGAACAGCAGGACGCAACGCTGTGGCAAGCTGGCGGTCTCCAATCGAAGCGCGCCCGGGGCGTTGTCCACGGCCACGACGGTCAGGCCCGCCGTGGCGGCGTATGCGAGCAGCCCGGCGATATCGTCATGATGCCGCAGATGCTGGTAGCGGTCGGTGACCATGGCGCCACGGCGATTCCACCGGCGGCGGCCCACGATGTGCACCTCGGCGACTGCAAAGGCATTAGCGGTGCGTACCACGGTGCCGATGTTGTGGTCATGACCGAAGTTCTCGATCGCGACGTGCAGCGGGTGGCGGCGGGTGTCCAGATGCGCCACCACCGCGTCGCGCCGCCAGTAGCGGTAGGCGTCGACGACGTTGCGCCGATCACCGTCGCGCAACAGGTCAGGGTCGTAGCGAGGGTCGGTCGGCCACGTGCCGAGCCACGGTCCGACGCCGACCGCCTCACCCCACTCCGTGGGTCCCGTCACAGCGCTCACAGCCCCACGTCGCTCAGGGTCAACACCGCACGGTAGGGCAGCCCGGCCGCTTCGATCGCCTGGCGGGCCTCAGTGTCCCGATCCACCACGGTGGCCACGCCGACGACGTCCGCGCCTGCTTCGCGTAGTGCAGTCACCGCGGTGAGCACCGAGGCGCCGGTGGTGGAGGTGTCCTCCACGGCAAGGATCCGGCGGCCGGTGACACTCGGACCCTCGATGCGCCGCTGCAAGCCGTGCTCTTTGGCTGCCTTGCGTACCACGAAGGCGTCCACCGGCGGGCCCGGCGCGTGCAGCACGGCGGTGGCGACCGGATCGGCACCCAGCGTCAAACCACCCACCGCCTGATAGGACCAGTCAGCCGTCAGCTCCCGGATCAACCGCCCGATCAGCGGCGCCGCCTCGTGGTGCAGCGTCACGCGCCGCAGATCCAGGTAGTAGTCGCTTTCCGCGCCTGAAGACAACGTCACCCGCCCACGCACCACCGCCAAGTCCCGCACCAGCCGGACTAACGCCTCCTGTGCCGATCTTGATGTCGCGGTTGGTCGAAACCCGGCCTGGCCAGCCACCACGTCGAGATGGTCGCGGTGGGTTCTCATATGCGGGTGCGGGCTAGGCGGCGGACCAGGGCGCGGGGCAGGACGTCCACCAGGTTGACCAGGGCTCGGTATTGCAGTCCCGGCACCGAGATGGTGCGGCCGCGTCGCAGGTCGGCCAGGCAGTCCCGGACGACGGTGTCGGCGTCCATCCAGAACACCGAGGGGCTACCTGTCGTGTCCACCCCGGCGCGGGCGTGGAACTCGGTGCGGACGTAGCCGGGGCACAGCGCGAGCACCTGCACCCCGGTATCGGCCAGCGCCACCGCCAGGCCCTCAGAGAACATCGTCACGTAGGCCTTGCTCGCGCTGTAGGTGGGATCGCGGCCGGGCAGGAAGCCCGCCACGCTGGACACGTTGATCACCGCGCCACGCCCGGCACGCACCATGCCCGGTAGTGCAGCATGGGTCAGCCGCAGCACGCTGGTCACGTTGACGTCCAGCTGAGCCTGCAATTCTGCGATGTCGGCATCAAGGAACTCGGTGGCGAACCCGAACCCGGCGTTGTTCACCAGCAGGTCCAGCGGTTGCCCGGTACGCAGTCGCTGTTCGACCACCTGCCGCTCACTGGCGCTGGCCAGGTCGGCGGGCAACGCCTCGGCATTCACCCCGTGCCGCTGCGACAGCTCGGCAGATAGCTGCTGCAGCCGCTCCCGATCCCTCGCGACGAGCACGAGGTCGTACCCTTCGGCGGCGAGCCTACGAGCGAAGGCCGCCCCGATCCCGGCAGTGGGCCCGGTAATCACTGCAGTCGGCATGGCGCCAGGCTAGCCTCGTCCCGCTTCGACCGCGTTCTGGATGCAGACTGCGCTAATTCGAGGTCAGTCTGCATCCAGAACGCGGCTAGGGGACCGGGGGTAGGTGAGTCGGCGGATCAGGGTCTCGGCTGGGCCCCGGTAGTTGCGGCGGCTCATCGCGACGGCGAGAAGTACCGTCAGCGCCCAGGTCGCCGCCGCCAGCAGCGCGGTGGCCGTGATCCCGAACCGGTCACCCAGACCACCGCCGTAGGCGGCCAGTACGGCGACGAAAACCAGTGACTGCAGCAGGTAGCAGGTCAGCGACCGCTGCCCGCAGGCGGCCAGTGCAGCGACCACCGGTGCGGGCCGGTGCTGGTCGCCGACCCGGGCACTGGTGCGAATCGCCACGAGCCCGGCGATCGCGGCGTAGCCCACGCCGCCGGCGTACCCGGTCACGGTATGCACCATGCCCGCGAGCGCGATCGCCCACGTCGATGGTTGAGGCCACCATGAGGCCGCCATCAGCGCCAGCGGCAATCCGCCGGCAGCGGCCAACCCGACGCCGAGCACTGCGGTACGCAGCAGGAGGCGGTGGTGCCGCTCGGGCTCGTCGAGCAGCCGCCGTCGTGCCGCCCAGACCCCGAACAGCAGCGCGGGAACGACAAGGAAAAACGCCGCGATGACGGTCAGCAGTGCCCACTCCAGGGTCCGGACTCCGGCCGCGGTAAGCGGGTCGGTGATGACCATCGACGCCAGGAACGCCTCAGCACCCTCGGGCGCCGGCAGGTTCATCAGAACGCCGAATGCCATGGTCGGAACTGCCCACAACCCAATCATGATCAGCAGCGTCCGGTCCCCAGCCCGGATCAACAGGCCCGCGAGCAGGACCGCGAGTAACCCGTAGGCGCCGAGGACGTCCCCGGAGAACAGCAACAGCGCATGCAGGAACCCAAAAAGGATCAACCACCCGCCGCGCTTGCGGACGAGCCTGCGGACCATCGTCTCGTCCACCCCGCGGCTGGTCTGCCTACGCAGCAACTGGACGATGCCGTAACCGAACAGGGCCGCGAACATCGGGTACGCCCGACCGTCCACGAACGTCATTTGCAGCAGCACCACCAGCTGATCGGGAATCGAATCCGGGATCGGATAACCACGAAGCCCCATAGGGCGCCCATAGAGATAGACGTGGGCATTCGCCAAGGCAATGAGCAGCAGCATCGCGCCGCGCGCCAGATCTGGCGCCAGCGACCGCGCCGACACCGCCACAGCGTCGATCGAACCTGGACTAACAGTGCCGGATTCCGGCATGATCTCGCCTCCAACCCTCCCCTCTACGACGTGATTACGGTCGGCGATCCGGCTGCCGGGTATGGCCCAAAGCTACCCGGTCGGCCGACGGGCATACCTGCAGAGATCCCGCTATTTATTGGCCGGTGGCGACGAATCGACGAAACCGGTGGGCTCATCGGCCTTGTCGATGTCGGCGGTGTCGAGCAGCTCGGCGATCTCGTCGAGCGCTCGTAGCAGTCGCTCCAACCGGGTGGGCGTGGCCGCACACGGCGCCGCGGCCAGCAGCCAGTCTCGCTCCAGCCAGGCAACCGGAATGTCGGGGCCCAGCGCGTTGACTGCGAAGACCAGTTCGGGGTTGATCAGCGGGCGAGCTCGGTCCGGATCGGTAACCAGGGCGACCCGATCGCCAACGGGGCCCAGCATGGTCAGGTCGGGATCCTGCGGTAATGGTCGATCGGGCCGCCACAGCTCCACGACCAGACCCCCGGCGTGGACGCGCCGTTGCACCGCGACCACCACGCTGGAGATCTGGCCGCCCTGCTCATGGTCGAATACCTGCACCAGGCGGCGACCCAGCGGGGTGAACAGGCTACCGATCACAAGATCTTTGGCCAGCCCCGCGCCGCCTCGAGCGATCACGCCGTGGCGCCAGCGATCGGCCAGCACGGGGTCGGACAGCACAAACCGCCACCCCCGCAGCGCCGCCCAGCGCCGCCGCTCCCGTTGATGCGCGGTGCGGTGTCCCTGGTCGAGCGCCAGCAGTGCGACCCCTGCGGTAGCGGCCAATCCGGCGATCACGAACCACACCCACGGCGACACTGCTCCTGGTAACACCGGACGAGCGTAGTCCGGCCCTGCGCGCGTTTCGGTGAGCACACGCCGCTAGCGGGGCCGGCTCCGGGGTTATCGGTCCGCGCGGGACACCGTGAGTGCGCCGGTGCCGCCGGCGGCACTGCCATCCAGGTCGACGCGGACGGTGTCACCGTCGGAGATCTCACCGGCCAGCAGGGCGTGGGCGAGCTGGTCACCGATTGCGGTCTGCACCAGCCGACGCAACGGGCGCGCCCCGTAGACCGGATCAAACCCGCCGAGCGCCAGCCACTCCTTCGCCGCGTCCGTGACGTCGAGCTTGAGGCGTCGGGAGGCCAGCCTGCGTGCCAACTGGTCGATCTGGATGTCCACAATGGCCGTCAGTTCCTTGTTGGACAACGAATTGAACACCACAAGATCGTCCAACCGATTGATGAACTCGGGCTTGAAGTGCCGGCGTACGGTCGTGAGCACGGCGTCGGTGCGCTGGTGGTCGTCGAGATTGGCGTCGGCTAACGCCGCCGAGCCCAAGTTGGAGGTAAGCACGAGGATGGTGTTGCGGAAGTCCACCGTGCGACCCTGCCCGTCGGTCAACCGCCCGTCGTCAAGTACCTGCAGCAGCACGTCGAAGACGTCGGAATGGGCCTTTTCCACCTCGTCGAGCAGCACCACGCTGTAGGGCCGGCGGCGAACCGCCTCGGTCAGCTGACCGCCCTCGTCGTAGCCGACGTAGCCGGGGGGCGCGCCCACGAGCCGCGACACCGCGTGCTTCTCCATGTACTCGGACATGTCGATGCGGATCATCGCCTGCTCGGAGTCGAACATGAACTCGGCCAGCGCACGGGCGAGCT
>JALZCN010000308.1 GCA_030863045.1 Actinomycetota bacterium
CTCGACGTCGTCGACGACGATCTGCAGGCCTCGTTGAGATCCCGGCAGCATCTCGGTGATGCCGGTGCCCAGCACGATGGAGCAGGCAGAGCCGGGTGGCGTGAGTTGTACGAAGCGGAGCACGTCGTTGACCTGGTGGTCGTGGTCGGCGTGGAAGCCGACTTGTTCCACGTAGAAGGCTTTGGCGCGATCGACGTCGGTTACCGGAACGGGGACGAGTTCGAGCTTCCAATCCATGATCGTATTTCCATTCTCGAGGAAGAGCACCGGTGACGGTCCTCATCGTCGTTTGCGGCGGTCCAGCCCACGGTCGGGATGCCAGGACTCGATCACGAGGTGATCCGCGGGTGTGCCGACGGTGATGTGGACGACCTCGAGAACGTCAACCGAGAATCGGAGGGCCTCGTCAATGCCGGCCGAAGCGGACACCTCGGTCGCCCGGCCGGCGATTTTCGCGTCACCCAACCACGAGCTGGGATCGTCCTCTGGGGTGTCCTCGGTAGGGCAGTGCAGCGCTAGCCGTGGGTCTCGGCGTAGGTCCAGCGCCTTGAGCGAGCCCGGCATCATCCCGAGGTGAAGCCCGTCATCAGCGAAGTCCACCTCGATCCCGCTGATCCGTGGCGAACCGTCTCGTCGCAGAGTCGCGAGAGTGGCGTGCTTGCGGATCGCGAAGCACTGGCGCACGCGGTGCGCGAGGTCGGGCTGGGCGCCCGCGAAGTCGGTCCAGGAGGTCATGCGCCGATCGTGCCGGAAGGGTCTGACAATCCGGTCGTCGTCGCGAACGGCAGGCAACCAGAACAGGCACGCCGATCGCGCGCAGCCCCTGGTCGGCGCGCAACGTCGGCATCGTCAGCCGGCTGATCGCCGATGGCCGGATGCACCCGGCGGGGGTGGCCCAAGTCGAGCGCCCCCAAGCAGACGGGCGCTGGGAGGCGGCCTACGCCGGAGCAGCCGACATCGAGACACCGGCTGACCTGACCGCCGCGTTGACCGCGCAGCCCAGGGCGAAGGCAATGTTCGACATTCTTACTAGCCAGAATCGCTATGCTGTCCTCTACGGATCGAAAGCGCTAAACGTTCCGACACTCGAGCCCGCCGCATAGGGAAGTTCACCACCATGCTCGCCCGCGGCGAGACGGTCTATCCGCAGAAGCGCCAACTCGACGACGACCACTAACTCGACAGAGGGGCACCAGGCGGCTCGTTAGTGCGAGTGTTGGTGTTCCTCTTCGAGGTCCTTCTCGTGAACATGTCTGTGTTCGTGTACTTGTCCGTTGTGCCCGTGTTCGTGCTGGTGCTCAACATGCTCGTGGTCGTGTAGGACATGGGCGTGCGTGTGAGTCACATTCTCGTGAGAGTGCTCGTGGGTATGCTGTTCGGTCATCGGTCCTCCCTTTTAGGGGACATCTATTCGGTGATCCCGCATAACTGGCTGGTTCTTGAATCGATGCTACACGCGCCCGACCGGCGGCTGGCAAGCATTTTCAGGCACGGGGTTAAATGCGCGCTTCTTGCAACTGGCGAAACGACGTAGGTGCAGCTTCATTCCACTGTCCGACAGGCCCCGGGGCCGACTTTGCGGCCAGAACAGGAACAACTGAGAACCATGGTCTGCGTTTCCGGTCGTTTTACCGGTGCTCTTCAGCGTCGGTACGGGTGACGGCCGGCCTCCGACTCGACTGGGAATGACATCGGTGCCAGCGGACGGTGTTGACTCCATGGGAAGATGCGGCAGTGATCGCCGGACTGCTGTTGGCGGCCGGGGCGGGGCGGCGCTACGGCATGCCCAAGGCGTTGGTCGACGGGGGCGCCTGGTTGCGCCGGGCGGTGAGCACCTTGACCGACGGCGGATGCGACCCGGTGCTGGTCGTGGTCGGCGCGCAGGCCGACCGGGTCATCCCGCTGGTGCCGGAGACTGCTGGCACCGTGCTGGCGGCGGACTGGGCAGAGGGCATGGGGGCATCGCTGCGCGCCGGTCTGGCCGAGCTCGTCGGCAGCGCGCCGCCACAGGTGCAGGCCGCGCTGGTGCATCTGGTCGATCTGCCTGACGTGGACGCCTCGGTGGTCCGTCGTCTCGCCACGCTGGCGGGTCCTGAGGTGGTGGCACGAGCGGGCTTCGAGAGCCAGCCCGGCCATCCGGTGCTGCTCGGCCGGCAGCACTGGGCTGACATCGTCGCGTCGGCGCAGGGTGACCGCGGCGCCCGCGATTGGCTGGCACGACGGTCCGACCTCGTCGTGGTGGACTGTTCTGACCTGGCCAGTGGGATCGACGTGGACCGCCC
>JALZCN010000319.1 GCA_030863045.1 Actinomycetota bacterium
ATCCACCGTGGCGGGGCGGGCGCCAACATCGCGTTCAACCTCGGTTGTCTCGGCCTGGCGCCGGTGCTGGTGGGCGCGGTGGGCGCCGACTTCGCTGAGTACGGGCAGTGGTTGTCGGCGCACGGAGTGGACGTCAGCGCGGTGCACATGTCACAGACCAAGCACACCGCCCGGTTCCAATGCACCACTGATTCCGACCAGAACCAGATCGCGTCGTTCTACGCCGGCGCGATGAGCGAGTCCCGAGACATCAGGCTGAAGCCGATCGTGGACCGATTGGGCGGGACCGATCTCGTGGTGGTGGGCCCGAATGACCCGGCGGGCATGCTGCGGCACACTCAGGAGTGCCGGGATCTCGGCTACCCGTTCGCCGCAGATCCCTCTCAGCAGCTCGCCTCGGTCGAGGGCGAGGCGATCAAGCAGTTGGTCGAGGGCGCAACGTACCTGTTCACCAACACTTACGAACGAGGCCTGCTCGAACGCAAGACCGGTTGGGGCGACGATGAGATCCTGGCGCGGGTGGACGTCTCGGTGATGACCCGGGGTGCCAAGGGCGTGACCGTGCAACGGCCGGGTGAACCGGTCATCTCGGTGACACCGCCGCAGGAACTGACCAAGGCGGATCCCACGGGTGTGGGTGACGCGTTCCGAGCCGGTTTTCTGGCCGGCGTCGCATGGGGCGTGGGTGACGAGCGGGCCGCCCAGCTCGGTTGCATGCTGGCTACCCTGGTGATCGAATCGGTCGGCACCCAGGAACATAAACTCGAACCCGAGAGTTTTATTGAGCGGTTCAGCGAGGCATACGGACCCGACAGCGCCACCGAGGTAGCTGAACACGTGCGTGCGTGACTTTCAACTTCGATGCAAGGAGTGCATTTCGATGACTGTGGCGCCTGCCGCCGAGAAAAAGCTACAGAACCGCGCTGGTATCGATTTCGCGGTCGCCGACCTAGGGTTGGCTGATTTCGGCCGTAATGAGATCCGCCTGGCGCAGCACGAGATGCCGGGTTTGATGGCACTGCGGCGGGAGTATGCGGACGTGTTCCCGCTGCGCGGAGCGCGGATCTCGGGGTCGCTGCACATGACCGTCCAGACCGCCGTGTTGATCGAGACGTTGGTCAGCCTCGGTGCTGAGGTCCGGTGGGCGTCGTGCAACATCTTCTCCACCCAGGATCATGCCGCGGCGGCCGTGGTGGTGGGGCCACATGGCAGTGCCGAGGAGCCCAAGGGAGTGTCATGTTTTGCCTGGAAGGGCGAGACACTGACGGAATACTGGTGGTGCGCCGAGCAGATGTTGACCTGGCCCGACGGGGCCGGACCGAACATGATCCTGGATGACGGGGGAGACGCCACCCTCTTGGTTCACAAGGGGGTTGCCTACGAGAAGGCCGGGGTAGTGCCTGCCCCTGACGAAGAAGCCGATTCAGATGAGTGGAAGGTCTTTCTGGAGGTATTGCGGGCCTCCTTGACCGCTACGCCTGGGAAGTGGACGGCGATCGGGGAAGGCATCCGGGGGGTGACCGAGGAGACCACCACCGGAGTGCACCGGCTGTATCAGTTGGCCGCGGCGGGAGAATTGTTATTCCCGGCGATCAACGTCAACGATTCGGTGACGAAGTCGAAGTTCGACAACAAGTATGGATGCCGGCACTCGTTGGTGGATGGCATCAACCGGGCAGTGGATGTGTTGATTGCCGGAAAGCTGTGCCTGGTCTGCGGGTATGGGGACGTCGGCAAGGGGTGCGCGGAATCGCTGCGCGGCCAAGGCGCTCGAGTCGTGGTGGCCGAGGTAGACCCCATCTGCGCCCTGCAAGCGATGATGGATGGCTTCACCGTTGACACCCTGGACAATGTGGTCGACCGTGCGGACATCATCATTACCGCCACCGGGAACAAGGACATCGTGACCGTCGACCACATGCAGCGGATGAAGCACCAGGCGATTCTGGGCAATATCGGGCACTTCGACAACGAGATCGACATGGCTGGCCTGCAGCGCCGATCGGGGGCCCGCCGCTTGGTGATCAAGCCGCAGGTGGACGAATGGATTTTCAAGGACGGCCATTCGATCATCGTGTTGTCCGAGGGACGGCTGCTGAACCTGGGCAATGCAACCGGCCACCCGAGCTTCGTGATGTCGAACTCATTTTCCAACCAGGTGATTGCCCAGATCGAGCTGTTCACCAAGTATCGGGAATACGACCGGGAGGTTTACACGCTGCCCAAGGTGCTTGACGAGAAGGTCGCCCGGATCCACGTCGAGGCCTTGGGTGGACAGCTCACCAAGCTGACCAAAGAGCAGGCCGAATACATCGACGTGGACGTCGAGGGTCCCTACAAACCGCCGCACTATCGGTACTGACGTACTCGTGAGGCATTGGGTGCTATAACACTGTTTCGCACTCACGAGCTCCGGAGGAGCACGGCGATGGCCTTCCCCAGCGATCTCGAGATCGCCCGTGACGCCAGCCGCACCCCGCTGACCGAGGTCGGCGCCGCGATGGGTCTGGGTCCACACCTGCTTGAGCCCTACGGCGAGCACGTCGTCAAGGTCAAACCGGCGGCCATCGATGAGCTGGCACAGGTCCCGATGGCGAAGTACGTGGTGGTTACCGCGGTCACACCGACCCCGCTGGGCGAGGGCAAGACGACCACCACGGTCGGGCTGGGTCAGGGCTTCGCGCACATCGGTAAGCGGGCCACGGTCACCATCCGGCAGCCCTCGATGGGACCCACCTTCGGGATCAAGGGCGGAGCTGCGGGCGGCGGCTACAGCCAGGTCGTCCCCATGGAGACACTCAACCTGCACCTCACCGGCGACATGCATGCGGTGACCGCGGCACACAACCTGCTCGCCGCGATGATCGACAACGAGTTGCACCAGCGCGATGGGGTTGCCCTCGACCCGCACAGCATCACCTGGAACCGGGTGCTCGACGTCAACGATCGGATGCTGCGCAACATCGTCATCGGGCTCGGGACGCGGGCCGATGGAACACCGCGGCAAAGTGGTTTCGACATCACCGCGGCCAGCGAGGTGATGGCGATACTTGCACTGTCCTCCTCGCTGGCCGACATGCGGTCCCGGCTAGGGCGGATCGTGGTCGGCCAGACCCGTGACGGGCAGCCGGTGACCGCCGATGACCTGAAGGCTGCCGGAGCAATGACGGTGATCATGCGGGAGGCGATCAAACCGAACCTGCTGCAGACGCTGGAGGGCACGCCAGTGCTGGTGCACGCCGGGCCGTTCGGCAACATCGCGCACGGCAACTCCTCGGTGATCGCAGACCTGATCGGCATCCACTGCGGTGACTACCTGGTTACCGAGGCCGGCTTCGGCGCCGACATGGGCGCCGAGCGCTTTTTCAACATCAAGTGCCGCGTGTCGGGGCTACGGCCGGACGCGGCCGTGCTGGTGGCCACGGTCCGTGCGCTCAAGGCGCACTCCGGGCGGCACAAGGTTGGCGTGGGTCGCCCGCTGCCTGACGCCATGCTGGCGGAAAACCCCGACGATGTGCACGCCGGCGCGGCCAACCTCCGCAAGCAGATCGAGAACGTGCGGATTCACGGCGTCTCCCCGGTGGTGGCGATCAACGCCTTCCCCACCGACCACCCGTCCGAACACGCCGCCATCCGGGAGATCGCCGACAGCATGGGCGTGCGTTCCGCGTTGTGCACACACTTCGCCGAAGGTGGCAAGGGCGCCGCCGAACTCGCCACCGCCGTCGCCGAGGCCGCACAGGAGCCGTCCCGGTTCGCCTTCCTGTATCCCAACGACGCGACGCTGCGGGAGAAGATTCTCACCGTGGCGTTGCGGGTGTACGGCGCGCAGGGTGTGGAGTACGACTTCAAGGCGTCCCGCCAGCTGGAGAGTTACGAGCGCAATGGCTTCGGGAAGCTGCCGGTGTGCATCGCCAAGACGCACCTGTCTATCTCGGCGGACCCGACGCTCAAGGGCGCTCCCACCGGATGGGTGCTGCCGGTGCGAGAGGCACGAGCCTCGGTGGGTGCGGGGTTCATCTACCCGATCTGTGGCGAGATGCGCACCATGCCGGCCCTGGGTGCCAGCCCAGCCGCGACTCGTATCGACATCGACTCCCGCGGCGAGATCGTCGGTCTCTCATGATTTCGCCTCGACGCACCCCGCTGCTCGACTGCTCGGTGGTTGACCTGCTCGACCGCTTCGGCGAAAGGCAGCCCGCACCCGGCGCCGGTGCCGCAGCGGCGATCACGGCTGCGATGGCCGCGGGACTGCTCGGGATGGTCGCGCGGTTCTCCACCCGGCAGCTGATCGACTCGGCGAGACAGGCAGCGCATGCCGACCGGCTCCGTAACCAGGTCGCTGCTCTGGCCGAGCAGGATGGCGAGGCCTACCAGGCCGTGCTCGACGCATTAGCGCTACCCCGTGAGCTCGACCCGGAGGGGCGTGACCTGCAGGTCCGGCGCACCTTGGAGCGTGCCGCCCAAGTGCCGGCCGAGATCGCTGAGGCGGCCAGTGGTATCGCC
>JALZCN010000351.1 GCA_030863045.1 Actinomycetota bacterium
CACCGACTTCGGCATCTCGCACGCCGTCGGTGACGTCACCGTGACTGCCACGGGAATTCTGGCTGGGACGCCCGCCTTCCTCGCCCCGGAGGTCGCCCGGGGCAACCCTGCGGGCTTTGCATCGGACGTGTTCTCCCTGGGTTCCACGCTGTACACCGCGCTGGAGGGCACGCCGCCGTTCGGGCTCGACAACAATGCCATTGCCCTGCTGCACCAGGTGGCCTCGGGGGAAATCACCCCGCCAAGTCAGTCCGGTGCGCTTACCTCACTCCTGCTGCGGCTGCTGCAGCGCAACCCCGAACAACGTCCCACCATGCAACAGGCGCACGAGGCGCTCGCCACGCTTGCCGCCGGCCTGGCGGAACCCCAAGGCGGTCCACCCGCCCCCACGGTGCGGGTACCCCGCAACGACCCGCCCGTTGAGCCGGTCCCCGCAACGCGGCAGGTAACGCTCCCCTGGTCGGAACCACGTGAGGAGACCACCAGCCCGGCGGAGTCCATCCGAGTGACCCCCGCGGTCGGTCAGCCCGCGGGCGCAAGCGATGGCGGACGGCCAGGTCGCCGAACGATCCTAGCCAGTGCCATGGCGCTCATGCTGCTAGTCGTCGGCACCCTGGTCGCCATACTGGTCAGCAATGGGACGGTCACCGGCAACAATGCTGCGGTCACGCCGAACTCAGACCGCCCTGCACAAAGCCTCCAGCCCCTGCCAACCCCATCAGACCCGGGCAGCCCCAGGCAGGTAATCCCGCCGACTGCCTCGGCCGACCCGACCATCTCGCCGGATCCGACCGTCTCGCCCGCCCCGGCCGACTCGCCAGCTCCGACGGGCTCGCCCGCTTCGCCCGCCCCGGCCGACCCGGGCAACCCGGGCCCGGGCAACCCGCAGGAGACACCAGAGCAGCTACAGGAAGCGATAACGGACTATTACGCGCTGATGCCTGGCAATCTGACGGCGGGCTGGGACCGGCTCACGGCGGACTACCAGCAGAACCACGCTGGGGGCTTTACTGGGTATCAGAACTTCTGGGAACCCGTGCAGCGGGTCACGGTCCGCGATGTTTCTGCCAGGGAAGACGGCGCGGTGGACGCGACAGTTGAATACGTCTTCAACGACGGCAGGATCATCCAGGAGCAAACCAGCTACCGGCTGACTGCCGAGGACGGCCGATGGAAAATCAGCAGTTCTACCGTGCGCAGTAGCCAGACCAGGTAAAGCCGCTGGTAGCCATCGCGTCCCTGAGACCGGTGAGATCGCGTCAGTCTGTCGCCGAGTTCGACACCAGAGTTGCCCCGCGTGAATCTCGCAGCTCTGGAACTCCGCGCGGTGCTGCGACGGCACGCCGAGCAGCTCGCAAATCACGGTGAGCGGCAGCGGGCAGGCGAACGCGTCGATCGGGTCGACCACTGCGGCCGCAGTCATCGCGTCGATCAGCTCATCGGTGATCTGCTGGATACGCGGCGCGAGCTGCTCGACGCGGCGCCGGGTGAAGGCGGCCGTGACCAACCGGCGCAGCCGAGCGTGGTCCGGCGGGTTGCGGTTGAGCATGTGACAGACCATCGCCGTAAAACCTCGGGCGGCAGCAGGTCCCGGCCAAGGATGGCCATCGCGCCTTCATTTTGACGATCCGTGGGTCATGCAGGGCCTGACGCGCCTCGGAGTGACCGGTGATCAACCAGGCCGGTTCACCGGTGGCAGGGTGATTCGGTGCACCGGGCCGGCTGTGGCCAGCGCAGCGTAGGCGGCGTGGCGCTCGCCTGGGCCGATGGCGGTGAACGGGTTCGTAGCGTTGAGGCGAGCAACTGTGGTCATAGCAGCGAGACCTCTTTCCTTTCGGAGGAGAGGCGGCGTGCGGACTTGCTGATACTTGCGCTGCGGAATGCAGCAGGGCAGCGCCTCACCACGGTGCACCTGGTGTCGTTGCGGGCGCGGTGCAGGTAAGCAGCGCTAGCGGTGGTATCTGCGACAGGGAGATTGCCGTGAGCTGGCCGTACCCGGCCTCCCGGGTCCAGCTGGCATACGCCTGCAGCGGGTACACCGCACCGGCGGACGTGCGCATCCGCAGGCCCAGAGCGTAAAGGCTGAGGAACCGATGTTCCTCGGGGTCTTCAGACGGCAAAGCGTCGACGATGGCCAGCTTTCCACCGGGGCGCAATGCGGGACGCAGCCGCTGCAGCAGAGCCCGGTTGACCTCCTGGCTGAAGAGGTGGCAGACATTGGCGAGCAGGATGATGTCGTAGGCCGCCGGTGGCAGGTCAACGGTGAACATGTCGCCAGATCGAAACTGGAACTGCGTGGTGCAACCCGCTGCCTCGACGGTTTGGCGGGTCGTGGGCAGCACGCCAGGCAGATCAAGCGCGGTCACCCGGGTCGCAGGATCACATAGCGCAACAGCAATGCTCCATGGCGCGGCCCCCGCACCGACATCGAGCACGTTGCCCTGTACGGGAGCGAGGAACTCGGCGGCATGCCGGGCCGCAGTGGCCGACAGCCACGACAGCGCAGGCACAACTGTGGGGTAGAGATCGGCTGCACCCTCGGGGGTATCTGCCGGCACAAGGGGCTGCCCGGTCCGCACGACCTGGTCGATGCGAGACCATCCGGCCGCGAAGGTGGTGAGGCACCGCGCCGCCGTAGTGGTGATGTACCTACCGTCGGCTCCGCGCTGGAGCACCCCTAACGCGTCAAGCGCGTCGAGGAACAGAGCCGTCGCGCCTGGCGCTGTTCCGCAATGCCGGGTGACCTCCTCGGCGCAGGCGGGCGTTTCGTTCAGGTAGCCGAGGATGCCGAGGCGGGCCGCGGCGTCGACGGCGGCGGCCGCCTCCATCGTCTCGGCCAGCCGGTACAGCTGCTGTTCGGGAGGCTCGGAGGCAGTGCGGACACCCACCGTGCTCATCGGGCGATCCACACGGCACCGGCGGTGCCGTCGACGGTGACGATCTGCCCGTCGGTCAGCCGGGAGGTGGCGTCGCCGGTGGCTACCACGGCCGGCAGGCGGTACTCCCGAGCGATGATCGCCGGATGGGACAGCATGCCGCCGATGTCGGTGACCAGCGCGCCGATGCTCGGGAAGAGCACGGACCATACCGGGGAGGTCACCGGGCAGACCAGCACATCCCCTGGTCGCAGGCGGTCGAACTCGTTTTCGGAGCGGATGATCCGCGCCGGACCGGTGTAGCTGCCGGCCGAGACCGGGATTCCGGAGAGCACTCCTGCGGCATCGGTTTTGCCATGGCCGGCTCCGAGTGCGTGTGAGCCGATGTTGTGCTCGACGGCCCAGACGAAGGCTTCGTTGGCCAGCCGGGCCTCCGGGGGCAGTGCCGACAACGGCGGCGGCGGACCAGGTGGGGAACCGTACGACGCGGGGCCGGGGTGGGCCAGCGCCCAGGCCCGCTCGCCTGCTCGCCTGGCGGCCAGGGCGCGGCAATCAAGGCCTTCCCGTAGCGCTGCCCGCAGCTGCACGGGCTTTAACCGGAAGGCGTCGTCGCTGTGGGCGAGCAGCCCGCGGGCGGCGAGTCGTCGCCCGAACTCCCGCGCGGCGCGGCGCAGGAGAGCGAACGGGACGCTGGTGGTGAAGAACTCGTTGTCCTCTCGCACCGGATAGGCCATCAGCGCGCGGTCCAGCGCTCGATCGAACCGGGCGCGCTCCGCTGGGCTGCGCGTGGCGAGCAGGTGCGTCG
>JALZCN010000395.1 GCA_030863045.1 Actinomycetota bacterium
TCGTGGTGTTGTTGCTCTCACCGAGGTCCGCAGAGCCACCCCACAGCTCCGGCAGTACCTCGCCGATCGCCGAGAGCACCTCCCCGGATGCCTTGCGGGTAGCCACGCCTTTGGCGTCCGGCTCCCAGGTGGGCAGCTTCTCCGCCCAGCCGGCGGGCAGTGCCCGGTCGATGAGGCGATCGAACAACGCCGCCCCGGACGGGTTGGCCTGCCGCCAGGAGTCGAAGGACTCCTGCCACCGCGCGTGCGCGGCCTGGCCGCGGGCCACCGCCTGCCGGGTGTGCTCGAGCACTTCAGGCTCCACGACGAAAGAGCTTTCCGGGTCGAACCCCAGCGCCTCCTTCACCGCGGCCACCTCGTCGTCGCCCAGCGCGGAGCCGTGCGCGGCCCCGGTGTTCATCTTGTTCGGCGCCGGGTAGGCGATCACGGTGCGCAGCACGATCAGCGACGGGCGGCCGGTCTCGGCCTTCGCCTCCTTGATCGCCTCCAGGATGGCGACGACGTCCTCGCCGCCGTGGACGGTCTGCACGTGCCACCCGTAGGCCTCGTAACGGGCGGCAGTGTCCTCCGACAGCGCGATCTTGGTGTCGTCCTCGATAGAGATCTCGTTGGCGTCGTAGAACACCACGAGGTTGCCGAGCTCCTGGGTACCGGCCAGCGAGGAGGCCTCGGCGGTGACGCCCTCCTGGATGTCGCCGTCGGAGGCGATGACGTAGATGTAGTGGTCGAACGTGCTCTCGCCCGGCGCGGCGTCGGGATCGAACAGGCCGCGCTCTCGGCGAGCCGCCATCGCCATCCCGACGGCAGCGCCCAGGCCCTGGCCCAGCGGTCCGGTGGTGATCTCCACGCCGACGGTGTGCCCGTACTCGGGGTGGCCCGGGGTCTTGGAACCCCAGGTGCGCAGCTGCTCGATATCGTCCAGTTCCAGCCCGTAGCCACACAGGTATAGCTGCAGGTACAGGGTAAGGCTGGAGTGCCCAGCAGACAGCACGAACCGGTCCCGGCCAGTCCAGGCGGGGTCGGTGGGGTCATGCCGCAACACGCGCTGGAAGAGCGTGTGTGCCAGCGGGGCGAGGCTCATGGCGGTGCCGGGGTGGCCGCTGCCAACGCGCTGTACTGCTTCCGCGGCAAGCACCCGGATGGTGTCCACCGCGCGGGTGTCCAGATCGGTCCAGTCGTCGGGCCTTCGGGGCGTAGTGAGCTGGGTCAGATCCTCAATGACGGACACACTGTGCTCCTGACTGTGCTCGGTACGGCTGGCCCGTGGCGCGATGGCCTGCGCGGGCCGATCTCTGCGATCCACCCTAGCGAGGTGGCGCCGCCCTGTGACCCTTATCGACAAGGTGCCCCCACCGGGGGTGACACGCACCACGCGACTACCATCGTCGATAAATGAATTACCCACTCGGACCGCTGCTCATTCCTGCTGCCGTCCGCGATGTGTCATCACGAGGAGCGACGGTGAGCTCAGCACCCAAGCTCTTGGGGTCACAGCCTCCGGGAGCGCGGTGAGCAGCGCCATCCAAGCTCCCGCAACACCCCGGATCGGAACCCGTGGCGGTGTGCTGCGCAGTTACCTCGCCCTCACCAAGCCACGAGTGATTGAGCTGCTGCTGGTCACCACGATACCTGCGATGTTGCTCGCCGCCCGGGGAGTGCCTTCGCCTTGGCTGATCATCGCTACCCTGCTGGGCGGCAGCATGGCCGCCGGAAGCGCGAACGCATTGAACTGCGTGGCCGATGCCGATATCGACGCCCAAATGAAACGTACCCGGGCTCGGCCGTTGGTTACCCATGAAGTGCCGATCCGGCATGCGCTGATTTTCGGGATCGCGCTAGGAGTGGCCGCTTTCGGATGGTTGTGGGCGACCACCAATCTGCTCTCAGCGGTGCTGGCGGTGGCGACGATTTTGTTTTACGTCTTCGTCTATACGCTGCTGCTCAAACGCCGCACTGCGCAGAACATCATCTGGGGGGGTGCTGCCGGCTGCATGCCGGTGGTGATCGGCTGGTCAGCGGTAACCGGCACGGTAGGTTGGCCGGCTCTGGTGATGTTCGGCGTGATCTTCTTCTGGACCCCACCGCATACCTGGGCGCTGGCCATGAAGTTCCGCGAGGACTACCAAAGGGCGGGCGTGCCGATGCTGCCCGCGGTGGCCTCTCCGGTGTCGGTGGCCCGCCGGATCGTGCTGTTCAGCTGGCTGATGGTGGCCTGGAGCCTGCTACTGGTGCCGGCCACCAGCTGGATCTATGCCGCCGTGGCGGTGCTCGCCGGCGGTTGGTTCGTGGCGATGGCGCACCGGTTGCTCGCCGCGGTGCACCGCGGTGGGGTGGCCAACCCGATGCGCCTGTTTCACCTGTCCAACACCTACCTGGCGGTGGTGTTCGTGGCGATCGCCGTCGACTCGGTGCTGGGCTGGGCTCCGTTGATGTGATATCTGGGCTGGTTTCTCCACCCAAGACCCGACTGGTCAGCGACCTGATACCTCCGTCACGTGCCGTAACGGGCGGCGGCTCGCTCGCGGGCTTTGGCGGCTTCGAACTCCCGGTCCTTCGGCGGAGCAGCGGTCACCAGCTCGTTCAGTAGGCGCATTGACACGTCGGTGACGGCATCGACAGCTCGTTGGAACGCCTCGACGTTGACCTGCGATGGCTTGGTGAACCCACTGATCTTACGCACGTACTGCAGTGCGGCGTTGTGCACCTCGTGGTGCGTCGCAGGTGGGTCAAAGTTGTACAGCGGTCGAATGTTGCGGCACATCCTCAAATCATACCGGCAGCTAAGGAACCGCCATTCTGCTCCGAATGGCGCGTGACCATGACCCGCTCTATCGTCGGCATACGAGGCTGTCGACCATCCCATCTTGCTGAATGCACTATCGACATGTCACAGCACGCGGGATACTCGCTCGGGTGAGAGCCACGCGGCAACCGTTGGACCAGTCTCCCGATTGAGATCATCCCCGGCACCCTGGAGACGACCGGGGCGATGGTGCGGGTCGGGACGCTGGTGCTCGGCTGGCGGGTGTTCTCCTTTCTAGTCCGCCTTTTCGTGCGGCCACCGGCGCTTCGTACTGTGTTGATCGCGGCGGTAGGCCTGACCTTGCTTGCCGTGACGGTGCGGCCGTACTTCATCGATACCAGGACCGATGACACCGCTGCTCACCGGCATGGCAGACGCCGGAGTGACCCTGTTCTTCTACGTGGCGCCGGGCGGTAACCAGGAGCAGCCAACGGCCAGCAGCGTCAATCTCGGCAAGCTGGTCGAGAACACCGGCAACCGGGTGGTGCCGATCCCCGCGGAGGTCGATCTCTCCGGCTACCTAGCACTAACGAGGATCGACTACCGAGCGATGACCAGGATGGTCACGCAGCCGGATGGGGTTGACCTCGACTTCGATTGAGGTCTTAGCGTCGAGATGCGGCCAGGGAATCCAGGTGCGAAAACCGGTCGCTGCCGCGACCCATCGGCCGTCAGGATTGTCAGACCCGTCCGGCAGGTTGAGCGCAAGGACATCGGGACAGGAGCCATCGATGAATTACGCGATCTGGGCCGAGGGGCTGGTCAAGCGCTTCGGGGAGACCACTGCCCTGAACGGGGTGGACCTCGCGGTCCGCACCGGCACCGTCCTCGGTCTGCTCGGTCCCAACGGTGCCGGCAAGACCACCGCCGTTCGTGTCCTCGCCACTCTGCTACGGCCGGATGCCGGGCACGCTGCGGTCGGCGGCTACGACGTGGTCCGTAACGCCCATCAGGTGCGTCAGCTGATCGGACTGACCGGGCAGTACGCCTCGGTCGACGAAGCCCTCACCGGCACGGAGAACCTTCAACTTATCGGCAGGTTGCTCGGAATGCCGCGGCGAGACACCAAGCAGCGCGCCAGCGAGCTGCTCGCGAGGTTCGGCCTGACGGACGCGGCGGGACGAGCGGCGAAGACCTACTCCGGAGGGATGCGCCGCAGGCTGGACTTGGCGGCGAGCCTGGTTGGTCGGCCCGAGTTGCTCTATCTCGACGAACCGACCACGGGGGTGGACCCACGGAGCCGTCTTGATCTATGGGCCCTGGTGCGGAGCCTGGTGGCTGACGGTGTCACCGTCCTGCTCACCACGCAAATACCTGGAGGAGGCCGACGAGCTGGCCGACGAGATAGCCGTCATCGACGGCGGCAGGGTCATCGCGACCGGGACGCCAGACGAGTTGAAGGCCAGGACCGGCGCCCAATCCCTGGCTGTGCGACCGGCACGCCACACCGACGTGCCCGTCGTGATCTCCGTGGTGGGCGAACTCGCCGATGTCGCGCCAGAGGTGAACGGCCAGTTGGTGACGGCGCCGGTCACCAATCCGGCCTTGCTGCCCGCCGTGGTTCGTCGGCTCGACAACGCCGGCGTGGTCATCACCGAGCTCACGCTTCGCAACTCCAGCCTTAATGAGGTGTTCCTTTCCCTGACCGGGCATCCGGCGCAGGAGTCCGCGAAGACCGAAGAGACCGAAGGAGCCCTCACATGACCGCCGCGATCGCGACGTCACTGCCGGGGCGGGACCTGGCCTCCAGGGTCACGCCCGTGCAAGGGATACAGCAGACGATGACTCTCGCGTGGCGAACGCTGGTGCAGATCAGGCACAACCCGTGGGAGCTGGCGGACTTCAGCATCCAACCGATCATGTTCGTGTTGCTCTTCACCTACGTGTTCGGCGGCGCGATCTCGGGAACGACCGGTGGGTACCTGACCTTAGCGCTGCCCGGACTCATCGTGATGAACATGTTCTTCGTCACCATGTATGTCGGCATGGGGCTCAACACAGACTTGACCAAGGGCGTGTTCGACCGGTTGCGGTCGCTGCCGCTCGCGCGGTGGGCGCCGCTGACTGGCCGCATGACCGCGGATCTGGTGAAGCAGGCCTGGTCAATTGTTCTCTTGCTCGGTATTGGTGCTGTCCTCGGCTTCCGGATCAGTACCTCGACTCTGGCCTTTCTGGCAGGGGTCGCACTGATCTTGGTGTTTGCGCTGGCCTTCTCCTGGGTGTCGGTGCTGGTTGGGGTGCTCGCCAAGGACCCGGAGAAGGTGCAGCTGTTCGGGATGACCGCGCTGTTCCCGCTCACGTTCGTCAGCAACGTCCTCGTGCCGACCAAAACAATGCCGGACTGGCTGCAAGCTTTCGTGAATGTCAACCCCGTGACGCTGCTCTCCGACGCGGCCCGTGGACTCATGGTCGGCGGACCAGTTGCAGCGCCGGTCATCGGATCGCTGCTGTGGGCAGCAGCGATCACCGCCGTCTTCGCGCCACTCTCGCTGGGGGCACTCAGGCGCCGGATGTGAGTGCATCCATGGAGACTTCGGCGTCGGGATGGTGAGCACGCGTACGCCGTCTCTCCTGTCCGGTTGCTGCTGCGGTGCCCTCAAGTGGTGCGACCGCGTGGCGCCGCGGAACTCATCGGTGGCGTCGAACAGTTCCGCGACCCACCGTCGTCATAGGAC
>JALZCN010000405.1 GCA_030863045.1 Actinomycetota bacterium
GCGTGGTGTCGGCCGGGGGCTGGGTCTCCCCTCGCCCCAGCAGCAACGAGGCGCCCAGGAACAGCAGCCCGCCGACGACGAGGACACCGATGACCAGGACGAGGAACGAGGCCATGTCAGGCGTCGAACGGGCCCGGGTCCACCGGCGCCCGCATGCCGCCGCCGCCGTCACCCCTCCTCCGGGCCTCGTCGGCGGCCTGGATGACGGCGACGACCTCGGCGACGTCGTCGGTCACCGTGAACAGGTCGAGGTCGCCCGGGCTGATCGTGCCCGTGCCGCCCATCGTGTTCCGGATCCAGTCGACCAGGCCCGACCAGTAGGCGGTGCCGAAGAGGATCACCGGGAACCGGGTGACCTTGCGCGTCTGCACCAGGGTGAGCGCCTCGAACAGCTCGTCGAGGGTGCCGAATCCACCCGGCAGGCAAACGAAGGCCTGCGCGTACTTGATGAACATGGTTTTGCGGGCGAAGAAGTACCGGAAGTTGATCCCGACGTCGACCCAGGGATTCAACCCATGCTCGAAGGGCAACTCGATGCCCAACCCAACCGACAACCCACCCGCCTCGGACGCCCCGCGGTTGACCGCCTCCATGGTGCCGGGGCCACCACCGGTGATCACCGCGAAGCCGGCAGCGGCGAGCGCGGTGCCGAGCGCTCGCCCGGTGGCGTACTCAGGATGGTCTCGGGAAGTGCGGGCTGAGCCGAACACGGTGACCGCACGGGGCAGCTCGGCGAGTGCTCCGAAACCTTCGACGAACTCGGCCTGGATACGCAATACCCGCCACGGGTCGGTGTGCACCCAGTCGGTGGGGCCGCGCGAGTCGAGCAGCCGCTGATCAGTGGTGGTCGCCTCATGGCGACGGTCCCGCCGCAGCACCACCGGTCCGCGCAGCTTCTCCCGTGGGTGCTCCTCGTCGTCCCCATTCCTGCTAGGTCTCCGCCACCCGTCCACCGCCACCCCCCCAGCCTAGTAACACACATGGGGTACCCCAGCGGGGCAACCCGCCCGATATGGGAGATACATCGGCGTTATTGCCCGTCTTGTTGCTCCGGTATGTCTCCATGTCGGCGACGAGGGCGTCGGGTGAGGTAACGGCGCAGCACCTCGGTGCAGGCAGTGATCTGATCGGCGCGCACGTGCTCCTCCCGGGTGTGCGCGAGGTTGGGATCGCCGGGTCCGAAGTTCAACGCCGGGATCCCTCGCGCGGCGAAGCGAGACACATCTGTCCAGCCGTACTTTGCGACCGGGGCGACCCCGATGGTTTCCAGGAACTCCCGGGCAGCGGGCTCGTCCAGACCCGGAAGCGCACCGCGAGCGCCATCGGTGAACTCGAGGTCGAATCCCTCGAGGACCTCGCGGACGTGCTGCTGGGCGTCCGGCAGCGAACGGTCCGGGGCGAACCGGAAGTTGATCTGAACCTCGCAGGCGTCGGGCACCACGTTGCCGGCGACTCCACCGCCGATCCGCACCGCCTGCAGACCCTCCCGGTAGGTACACCCGTCGATCTCGACGCTGCGCGGCCGGTAGCCGACCAGCCGGGCCAGTACCTCGCCGGCAGCGTGGATCGCGTTGTCCCCCAGCCACGACCGGGCACTGTGTGCTCGGCGCCCCGCGGTCCGCACGGTGACCCGCAAGGTGCCCTGGCAGCCCGCCTCGACCAGGCCGTTGGTGGGTTCACCCAGGATCGCCAGCTCTGCGACCAGCCACTCGGGATGCTCCCGTTCGATCCGTCCCAACCCGTTGCGGGCCGCCTCGACCTCCTCGCAGTCGTAGAGCACCACCGTCAGGTCGTGCACCGGATCCGCGACCGTGGCTGCCAGGTGCAGGATCATCGCGTCGCCCGACTTCATGTCCGACGTGCCGCAGCCGTAAAGCAGGTCGCCCCAGCGCCGGGCGGGTAGGTTGTCGGCGATTGGCACAGTGTCCAGGTGCCCCGCCAGCAGCACCCGCCGCGGACGGCCCAGGTCGGTGCGGGCCAGCACGGTGTTACCGGAGCGCAGCAGCCGCAGGTGCGGCGCCTGCGCCGCTAACGCGGTCTGGACGGCGTCGGCCAGCGCCGTCTCTTCTCCCGAGACGCTGGGCATGTCCACCAGCGCGGCGGTCAGTGTCACGGGATCGGCCGTCAGGTCCAAGTCCACGGCTGCGACGGTAGCGCCGCGACCCCGGCCGCGGCCGCCGCCTTCACTTGATCAAGGGTGATCAGCCGAGGAATTTACCCGCTGACGGACCCCGAGCGCTACCGTGCCGTCGTGAACGCCCCAATCGACTCCGCGCACGGCTTCGGCCTAGCCACTCTCACTCACACCGGCACCGTGCTGGACACTTGGTTCCCGAACCCGGCGCCGGGTCTACCCGATGACAACTCGACTGGCACCGTCCGGGTACGTGCCGAGGAGGTGCCAGAGGAGCTCGCCGCGCTGCTCGGCCCGGATCCGGCCCGCGGCGTCGAACTTGTGGCGGTGCTCACCGCAGTGCCAGATCTGCAGGCTCCACCAGGAGACGCGCACGACGTCTACCTGCGCCTGCACCTGCTGTCACACCGTTTGGTGACGCCGCGCAGCATCAACCTCGATGGGATCTTTGGGCTGCTGTCCAACGTGGTGTGGACCAGCTTCGGGCCGTGCCCGGTGGCCGACTTCGAGGCCAGCCGCATGCGGATGCGCCAGCTGGGTCCGGTCACTGTCTACGGAGTGGACAAGTTTCCCCGAATGGTGGATTACGTGGTGCCCTCTGGGGTGCGGATCGGCGACGCGGACCGGGTGCGGTTAGGCGCGCATTTGGCCGCCGGCACCACGGTGATGCACGAGGGGTTCGTCAACTTTAATGCTGGCACGCTGGGTACGTCGATGGTGGAGGGCAGGATCTCGGCCGGGGTCATCGTCGATGCCGACTCCGACCTAGGGGGCGGCGCATCAGTCATGGGGACGCTGTCCGGCGGCGGCAAGGAGCAGATCTCGATCGGCCGACGC
>JALZCN010000450.1 GCA_030863045.1 Actinomycetota bacterium
GGTCCTGGCTGCTCGGCCGTGCGCTGCGTACCAGGACTACCACACCCGGCAGGATCACTGGCTGACGGATCAGCGTGCGCTGGACGCGTGGCGAACAGGCCATACCGGTTATCCCGTCGTCGACGCCGGCATGCGCCAACTGCAGCGCGAGGGCTACCTGCACAACCGGGCCCGACTGATCGTCGGCAACTTCCTCGTCAAGACCCTGTACCAGGATTGGCGGCGCGGCGCGGCGCACTTCTATGACCTGCTCGTCGACGGTGACATCGCCAACAATGCGATGAACTGGCAGTGGGTGGCCGGTACAGGCACTGACACCCGGCCCAACCGGATGTTCAATCCGCTGCGCCAGGCGGACCGGCTCGATCCCGAGGGCGTCTATGTGCGGCGCTACTTGCCGGAGCTCGCTGACGTGGAGGGAGCCGCCGTCCACCGGCCCTGGATGCTGCCAGGGCAGCAGCGGCGTGCTCTCGACTACCCAGACCCCATCGTGAATCTGCAAGACGCGGCAGAGCGGTTCCGCCGGGCTCGCTCGTGAGTGCGACCGTCAGCGCATGTGCGGGTAGGTGTGATCGGTCGGTGGGGCGAAGGTCTCCTTGATCGTCCGTGGGCTGGTCCAGCGCAGCAGGTTGGCCAGCGAGCCGGCCTTGTCATTGGTGCCCGATGCGCGAGAGCCGCCGAAAGGCTGGCGGCCCACGATCGACCCGGTGGGTTTGTCGTTGACGTAAAAGTTGCCCGCAGCAAAGCGCAGCGACCGGTGGGCCTGCTGCACCGCCTGCCGGTCGGTGGCGAACACCGCGCCGGTCAGGGCGTACGGGCAGGTGGAGTCGACCACATCGAGGATCGCGACGTAGTCATCATCGGGGTAGATGTGAACCGCGAGGATGGGCCCGAAGTACTCCGTGGCGAACACCTCGTGTTTGGGATCAGCGCTGACGAGCACCGTGGGCTGCACGAACCACCCCTGCGAGTCGTCGCAACCGCCGCCGGCGAGAACGTCGATTGACGGGTCGGCGGCGGCCCGCGCCAGCAGATCGCGGTGCTGGGCGAAGGCCCGGGCATTGATCACTGCGCCGCCGAAATTGGACAGGTCTGCGACATCACCGTAGTTAATCGTCCGCGTGGTGTCAGCGAGCTGTTCGGCCAGGCCGCCGTCCCACAGCGATCGGGGGAGGTACGCCCGGGAGACCGCCGAGCACTTCTGACCCTGGTATTCGAACGCACCACGCACCAGCGCGGTGGTCAGCGGGGCCGGATCGGCCGACGGGTGCGCCACGACGAAATCCTTGCCGCCGGTCTCACCCACGATGCGCGGGTAGCTGCGATAGCTGTCCAGGTGATCGGCGATGCTGCGCCACAGCTTCTTGAACGTCTTGGTGGACCCGGTGAAGTGCAATCCGGCGAAGTCCGGATCGGCCAATGCCACCTCGCTGACCGCGGCACCGTCGCCGGTGACCAGGTTGATCACCCCGGGCGGCAGGCCGGCAGCCTCGAGCAGTCGCATGGTGTGGTGTGCGGCGAGCTGCTGGGTGGGAGTGGGTTTCCACACCACCGTGTTGCCCATCAGCGCGGGCGCGGTGGGCAGGTTCCCGGCGATCGCGGTGAAGTTGAACGGGGTGATCGCGGTAACGAACCCGTCCAGCGGCCGGTAATCCATGCGATTCCACTCGCCGGGCGCCGAGTTCGGCTGCTCGGCCAGGATCCGGCGGGCGTAGTGCACGTTGAAGCGCCAGAAGTCGATCAGCTCGCAGGCCGCGTCGATCTCGGCCTGCTGCACCGACTTGGACTGGCCGAGCATGGTGGCAGCGTTAAGCGTGTCCCGCCACGGGCCAGCAGCGAGGTCCGCGGCGCGCAGCAGGATTGCTGCGCGTTCGTCGAAGGCCAGCTGGCGCCAGGCCGGGGCGGCCTGCATCGCGGCACGGACGGCATCCGCAACATCGGTCGCGCTGGCCTGCGCGCTGACGCCCAGCACGTGGGCGTGCCGGTGCGGGGCGACGACGTCAAAGCGCTCCCCAGCAGCCATCCGCTGCACGCCGCCGAGGGTCATCGTCAGCTCGGTCCGCTGAGCGGTCAGGTCGGCGAGGGTACGGGTCAGCGAATCGCGTTCCGGACTTCCCGGCAGGTAGCCACTGACCGGTTCATTGCGGGGAGCCGGAGTGGACGTAATCGCGTCCATATGGGACGAGTCTACGGGTTCACAACAGTTCGAGCAGGAAAGGGATCTCCTGGGACGCATACCAGGCCATCTCATGGTCCTCCGCGTCGCCGAGGGTGAACTCGGCGTCCGGATCACCGAGATCGGCGGCGTCGATCACCGCCGCGGCGGTGCGTACCGCCTCCTCCGCCTCGGCCCCGTCGACGTGCACAGCGGCCACCGCCGAGGCCGGTACCACGCCGGTAACCGTGACGGCGGCATCATCAAGATCCGGGCGCAACCGTACCCTTTCGACATCAGCCGCCACCACCACCCGGCGAGGAATCACCGTTGGGTCACTATCCAGCTCGGCAGCCAGTAGCCGCAGCGAAGCCCGGGCCGCCTCGTTCATCGCCGCATACTCCAGCTCTTCGGTGTCCCCGGCGGCGTAGGATTCGCGCAGCATCGGGGTGAGCGCGAAGGCGATGCCGGAGACCGGCACCAGCTCCCCGGAATCGACCAGCGTTTGCAGCATTGCCAGCGTGGCGGGGATGTAGACCCTCATCGACAAACGGCGCCCCTCCGGGTAAGGGCCACTAGCTGCGAGAACAACGGACACTATGCTCGATCCAGACTAGATCACCCGGTCGCCGCAAGGCCTGACGACGTCCGGGAGATTAGCCACGTTGCTCGATGCCGATCTCACACCCCTCGCTGATCACCAGACACCGGGCACAGGAGGTCGACAACCGTGCAGGAGCGCCGGCAACGTCGAGGGCAAACTGCGAGCCCGCGGGACGTCTTCATCACCGTTTATGGTCGCAAACCAGTGCTGGAGGCGCTGATCGATCCGGCGCTGACCATCGACAAGGTGATCATGGCAGAGCAGGCTCGCGGCGACACAGTGCAGGAGATCCTCGACGCAGCGGCACGCCGGCGGGTGCCGGTGCAGCGGGCGTCGGCGCACCGGGTGAAGGTACTCGCC
>JALZCN010000455.1 GCA_030863045.1 Actinomycetota bacterium
GCCCAACCCTGCTAAATGTCTACGCTCGCGGTCCAGCAGATGAAACGCAGGTCGCTCGGAACCGCCGTTGCCAGACACCTCGCCGAAACGCACTCTCATGCTGTTGTCCATGCGCGGGTAGCTGCGCAGGTTGTGCAGAGTAGTTCGTCGGAGGCTGCGGGACATACCGGGCAGCCCGTACCTGTGCAACTTTGGGTGCGCCGAGGGGTGAGCTGTTGCGTGGGTAGATGGAGCCTGAGCCTTCCCCAAGCTCCCGTTGCGGTTCGGGCTCGAGTTCGTCGTCTCGGCCGAAACGAGCGCGGCGCCGGCTGGTCACAGTGGCCACATCCTCATAGGGAACACCGTTGAGCTCCAGGAGACTCGGTGCGCTGAGCGATTGGTTTTACCGTGAAAGCGATCGCTTCATCGACTTCTCGGCATCAAGCGCAGTTGAGCTCAAATGAATATGGATCGAAGTTCGGCGAGCTCTGCTGGCGATAATTCCCACTTACCGGCGGGGACATTGGCTCGTATCTGTTCGGGTTCGTCGCACCGGCAATGACCGAAGCAACTCCCGGCATGGCCGCCAAGCCCGCGATGGCCACATTCAGCGGCGAGCGTCCATGCTTTTCACCGAACCGCTCCAAAGCTTCGAGCTCTGAGTCGCCCCTATTCCCGTAGACATCGGCAGTGTCAATGAGCGTCACACCGCAGTCGATGGCAGCATCGACCACGCCGCGCGTTCCTCCAAACCGATACGACTGCCGAAGTTGTTCCCTCCGAGGCCGATCACCGACACCGTGAGACCGGACTCGCCTAACTGGCAATAACGCATGTCATGCCCCCTGACCGCGAGACCCCGCGAACCGCCAGCCCGAGAACGCGTGACACCGCGCTGTTATGTGAAACCAAATGTCCCAACAAACAGACTACCCATGCGAATGCCGGTGCCAGACACGGACGCGGTCCTCGCGGACACCATGGCCGAGCAGACCGACGTGCGGCGACTGACCGGAACCCACGGCATCGCCGATCCTCGCACCACACGGCGCTACGATCATCGCCGGCACAACCTCGATCGCCACGCCGCCTACGCCGTCGCGGCATGGTTCTCCGGCGAGGACGCCGACATAGCGTCGCACGACTAGCCCACCGCCAGCCATCGAAGCCGCCTCAAGCGGGAGCATGCTGCTCGGTCTGCATCAGCCGGGCTCCGCTGGCCGCCGGCGGGCCGCCCGTCCGGGCGAGGCAACCCCCTCGGAAGTCTCGTGGATTCGCTCCCGAGCGCACCGTCAAGCACCGCCTGGATGATGTCGACCCTGGTCCCGTCCGTCCATGGAGGGTGGCCCCGGTGAGGTTGGCCCCGGCGAAGATGGCCGAGTCAGCTTCGCCGCGTGGAGGAAGGCCCGGTCAGTCCGCCGCGAGGAAGTGTCGACATGCCCGACTGGGTCCGGTCCGGTGCTGACGCCGGCCCGGTCGGCTACCGCGATGAGTAGCTTGCGCCGCCGGAGTCATCTTCAACAGCGGCGGCGTCACCTCGGATCGTCGTGAACTGTCAGCTGATCGAGGAAAGGACACCATCGCCATGGCGATCCCAGGAACACCCGACGTCGGCAACCACACCGCGGCCGTCTCCGTCGCCCGTGACCTCGTGCTGCTCCTGGCACGAATCGGGCTCGGGACGCTGATGGTGGCGCACGCCAAGCTCGAGTACGGCTTCGCAGGTGGCAGCATTACGGGGGTTGGGGCGCTGTTCGAGAAGTCCGGCGTCCCGCTGGCGGCGATCACTGGGCCGCTGAATGTGCTGTTCGAGTTCCTCGGTGGTGCCGCGATGATTCTCGGCCTGGCGGTCCTTCCAGTCGGCGTCCTGATGGCGCTGAACATGGTGGGCGCCTGGATCTTCGTGCACCCCGGTGGCCTATACGCGCTCGACCACACCGGCCCTGAGCTGGTCCTTGCACTCGGACTGCTGAGCCTGGTGCTCGCCGTGTCGGGGTCTGGCCGGCTGGGGCTCGACCACCTAATCGCCAGACGCGTCCGCCGTCGGGTCAGCACTGCATGAGGAAGCCGGTTATGTCCGACGAGCTGCTGCGCAGGTACCGCGTCGACGCCGAGGCCGCAGGTCGCTCAAGCGCTGGGCGAGCCTGGTTCGGTCAGGTGAGCACGACTGCGCGATGATCTACCGTACCGGCGTGACCCGGCATTCTCGACCGTTGAGGAGCCTACGACCGGCGTTGAGCCTCACCGTCCGTTCATTTCAGATGTAAGACGTGACGGCCACCTCGCCACCGCATTCGCAGCGCGCGGACTGGGCGCGGGAGGCAATGGGCACCATGCGGTCGCAGCTGGGACAGGTACCAACTTGGTTGTTCAGGCGATGCGGCTTCCAAAGACTCGTAAAGAAGTGTCGCCCGAGCTTGCCATCCATTACGCGGTCCCTGGCCAGCCGGTGTGGATCGTTGCGGCTGATCGCTGCCTCCGCTGCCTCTGGGCTTGTCCAGGCCGTCAGAGTGTGTCCACGGTGACCGGAGAACGCGCCCACCCATCCGATGAACCCCAGCTCGGATGCGAGTGCCTCGACGATGCTCGCGGCCCGGGCTGCGGCCTCGCCCTGCTCTTGGTCGCGTTCGACGTCGATCCAGGTCATCGTGATGGCGCCGGGCACCGTGGCGATGCCCAGGTCGGTGCGCACCGACGTTCCGTAATGCAGGGGCCACTCGTCTTTGGGAACGATCAGGGCATGCAGGCCCAGCTGCTCGATGAAGGTCTTCTGGTCAAAATAGCCGACCACGCTGGTGATCCCGTCAGTACCAACGGTGATCACGTCGACACCCCGCAGGTCACACGTGCCACCAGTAGGTTGGGGTGCCCCGGGGAACGGTCCGGTGTTGGTGCCCCGCATCCGCCATTGCACCATCACCCGGTCACCGTCGACGCTGATTTCCTCGACAGCGAAGGCAAGGTCCGGGAAGGCGGCGACCAGGTCGGCTACATACTCCGCGATGGCCTCTCCGGACAGCGGACCGGGCAGCGCGGGATCGACATACGTTCCATTCGGCGCAAACAGGCGGGTCACGGCGGCGCCGTCGTGATCGTTCCATCCCTGCAGATATGCCTGCGCGACCTCGACCGGCAGTCCGCTTGCTTCGGGCGTACCTGAACGCAGTTGGTCAGTCAGAGGACTCCCGAAGTGCTCAGCCAGTGCCGCAGGGTTGCGATCATGGCGTTGCCCTCGCAGATCGTCAGGCCAATCAGTTGCAGGGAGGAACGCGTCGAGGGCGTAGGGGTTCATGAAGGCCTGCCACGCTTCCACAATTCTGCCGTCGCGGAAGCGGAAGACGACGAGCTCATTTTCTTCGTAGGTTCTGCCGTTTCGCCTGGCGGAGCTGTGGTCGATGCTGATCACGTGTTCGTCCCCGCCGACGGCAACATGCAGTTCGGCTTGGTACGTGCCGTTGGTCAGGTCGTGTAGACGATCGAAGTAGGCAAAGGTCATTTCCCGGCCGTGGTAGTCACCGGCGATGAAGCTGCGGCCACAGACGTGCCAGACCACGTTCTCGGCGATAAGTGCGGCAAGGGCATCCATGTCGCGGTTGTTGAAGGCGTCATAGCCTCGCCGCACGATTTCGACGTTGGGGTGTTCGGGCATCGTTTGCCTCCTCGTGTCCGGGCCGCTGCCGTCCGAACTTCGGTCGTGTGACGAGCGTGCGCCCGCGAGGTTGCTCGGCGCGTTACTGCGGGGTTACCGGCCAGTGGGACGCTCCCGGTGGCGTTTTTCGCTGATGAAAATGGGCTGAAGGGTCGCCCCCATGCCGAAGGATGGGCAGGGTTGGAGCTGTGGAATTCCGCATCCTTGGTCCTCTGGAGGTCGCCGATGAGGGGCGGCCGGTAACACTTCCCGGGAATCGCGAGCGGGCCGTCCTCGTCCTTCTCTTGCTGTCCGCCAACCGCGTCGTTCCGGTCGAGCGCCTGGTAGAGGACCTCTGGGAGGAAAAGGTCCCCGAGGGAGCCGCCGGGGCGCTCCGAGTTTTCGTGTCCCGCTTGCGCAAGACCCTCCGAGAAGCAGGTGGCAATGCCATCTTGTTGACCAAGCCGCCCGGCTACCTCCTACAGATTGAGCGTGATGCTCTCGACGCTGCCCGCTTTGAGGACCTCCTGACCGAGGGACGCGAGCACGCAGCCCGAGGAGACCACGAGACGGCCGCCGCGAGGCTTCGCCAGGCGCTGTCTTTGTGGCGAGGGCCTGCCCTGGCCGACGTGGCGGATGCTCCGCTGGCGCGGGCCGAGGCAGCCCGCCTGGAAGAAGCGCGTCTGGCCGCCCTCGAGGAGCGGGTCGAAGCGGACCTCGCCTGCGGGCGACACGTCGAGGTAGTACCCGAACTGAACCATCTGACCAAGGCCCATTCCCTGCGGGAGCGGCTGTGGGGCCAGCGGATGGTTGCCCTGTACCGCTCGGGGCGCCAGGCCGAAGCGTTACATGTGTATCAGGAGCTTCGCCGGCTCCTGGCAGAGGAATTGGGCCTGGAGCCCAGCACCGAACTTGCCCGTCTGGAAAACGCCATCCTCCGTCACGCGCCGGAACTGGACACACCCGGGCTGGCGGCGCGGCGCGCCACGAAGCAGTCTCAGGTGTCGCTGGGGCCGACCACGTTCCTGTTCAGTGACATTGTCGCCAGCACCCGGCGGTGGGAAGGTGACCCGGAAGCGATGGCGGTCGATCTGGCGCGGCACGACGAGTTGCTGCGCGCGTCCATCGAGGCCACCGGCGGGCAAGTTTTCAGCCACACCGGGGATGGGATGGCCGCGGCCTTCACGGTCGCCTCCGACGCCATCGCGGCAGCCGTAGCGGCTCAACGGGCGCTGACGGCCGCCGCCTGGGCCGCACCCGGGCAGCTGCGGGTGCGGATGGCGATCCACGTAGGCGAGGCGCAGCGTCGCGCAGGGAACTACTTCGGCCCTGCACTGAACCGGGTCGCCCGCCTGCTGGGCATCGCCTCCGGGGGTCAGGTGCTCTGTTCCCAAGCGGTCGCCGAACTGGTCGGCGCCGACCTTCCGGCCGAGGTGGAACTTATCGACCTGGGGGAGTACCGCCTCGCCGGCCTGGCCCGCCCCGAGCGGGTATTCCAGTTGGTCCACGCCGACCTACCGTCGCAGTTCCCGCCTCTACGTAGCCTCAGCGCCCCTCGCCACAACCTTCCTGTCGCGCTCACGCCTTTCGTCGGTCGTTCCCGGGAACTTGACGAGCTCAGCACGCTTCTGGCCGGATCTCGCCTCCTCACCCTGACCGGGGTCGGAGGGGCAGGGAAGACGCGGCTCGCCCTCCAAGGCGCGGCGGCTGCGCTGCCGGCTTACCCGGACGGGGTCTGGATGGTCGAGCTCGCTCCGCTGCGCGACGGGGCACAGCTGGCTTCGGCGGTGGCCGCGGCACTTACCTTCGAAACCAGCGCCTTCGATACCCCCGAGGCCCTGAAAGATCGTCTCATCGACCATCTGACGACCCGACAGACGCTGCTCCTCCTAGATAACTGCGAGCATCTCGTCGGAGGGGTTGCCCGTCTCGTCCACGCCTTTGTGACGCGGTGCCCCGGAGTAACCGTCCTAGCCACTAGCCGCGAGCGGCTTGGCGTCCCCGGCGAGGTGACGTGGAAGGTGCCGCCGCTGTCCCTTCCACCTTTCGGTGCGGCTGTGGACGAACTCACCGGGAGCGACGCGGGGGCCTTCTTCTGCGAGCGGGCCCGAGCCGCCCGGCCCGCGTTCGACGTCGATACCACCAACGCCGCCGCCGTCACTCGCATCTGCCGTCGTCTCGACGGCATCCCCCTCGCGCTGGAGCTGGCCGCCGCTCGGATCCAGGTCCTCAGTCCCGCGCAGGTCGCCGACCGCCTGGACGACCGCTTCCAGCTGCTGACCGGCCGCGAGCGCATCGCCGTCCCCCGCCAGCAGACCCTGCGAGCGACCGTCGACTGGAGCTACGAACTCCTCTCGCCGGCGGAGCAGCGCGCCCTTGCCCACCTGGCGATCTTCCCCGACACCTTCGACCTCGAGGCGGCCGAGGCCGTGATGTTGGACGAAGGCAGCGGTGCGGCCCCAAATGATGCTCTGGACATGCTGTGCCGGCTCGTCGACAAGTCGCTCGTCGTCGTGCACAGCGAGGGCCCGGCACCCCGGTACCGACTGCTCGAGACCATCCGGCAGTACGGGGCCGAGAAGCTGGCCGAGGCCGGCCAGGAGGCCACCGTCCGGCGGCGACACCGCGACGCCTTCATCGCCCGCGCCGAGGCGTGGCAGGGCATCCCGCTGGGGGCGGATTTCCTGCGCGCGCATTCATCGATGCTAAGAATTTCCGCGCCGCCCTGGAATGGTCATGGGTTCAGCGCAACGCGGACGCCGTGCTCCGTCTTATCGGGGCGCTGTGGGTGCCATGGGTGTGGTTCGGCAACCCCGACGGCCAGGTCTGGATTGAGCGCGTCTTTTCCGAGCCCGAGTTCTCCGCGCCAGAGCTCACCGACCACCCCGGGCGCGCCACCGCCATGGTCGTCCGGGGTCTCCTGCTTTTTGGCGACGAGCCCGAGCGCCGCGAGGAGCTCTTCGATGAAGCGGCGGCGCTGGCCCGGCGGATCGGTGACGATCGCGGCCTGGCCACCCTCAGCTGGGGACGCGGCGAGTTGAAGCTGCTTCCGGGAAAGGGTGCCGAAGCGCGCCCGCTGTTGGAGGCCGCGCTCGCCGAGTTCGAGCGTCTCGGCCTCCCCGACGGAGTCGGCTGGTGCCACCACCACCTCGGCTGGGCCGCGATCGTCGACGGGGAATACGATCAGGCCCGAGATCATTTGGAACGGGCCGTAGACGTGGCCCGCAGCGATCCCCTCGGCGAATGGCTCGAGCCACACGCGCTGGCCGCTCTCGCGCCGCTCGTCGCCGTCTCCGGCGACGGAAAGCGAGCACTTCGCCTGGCGAATGAGGCGGAGGCAGCCGCTCGCCGCCTGCCAGCCCGACCGGTCCTCGCCATGGCGCTAACCCGCGCCGCCGAGACAGCCGTCCTGGTCAATGAGCCCGGGTGTGCCGCGGGCATCCTCGTGGAGCTGCTGGGTATCCTCGCCGACCTCGGAGCTCGACGGTGGGTGGCCGACGCACTCGAGACCGCCGCCCTCGTCCTGCAAGCCGAGAAGGACGCGGAACGGGCGTCGGCGATCCTCGGGGCATCCGACCGGCTGCGGGAGGCTGCCGGCGAAGCGAGAGGCGGAGTGCGGGTCCTTGCCGAAGAGCTGCGGCACGTCCGCGGCCGGCTAGCCAGCGCCCTGGGTGCCGAACGCGTCGCACAGCACGAGGCCCGAGGTCGGGCGCTTTCCCGCAAGGCAGCAATCACTCTGGCCCTCGCCGGGCTGACGACCCGTGGACATGGCGTTTAATCATTTCTGGTCGCCCATCCGGGCAGCAGCGACGTTCCCCTCCACCCCACAACACCGCCACCCCTCGCGCAACGCGACGCCTGCTTCTATGAGCGTGCGGCCGAGGGAAGTTCGGTGGGGGTGTGTGACAACCACGATGGCAGCATCTTCTATTTTAGGTGATAGCCGCAACGGGATCCGCCACACCATGAGGT
>JALZCN010000492.1 GCA_030863045.1 Actinomycetota bacterium
CCGTGGGGATGTCACCGAAGGGGAGGCTGCCCTGACCAGCGGTTATGCTAACAATCCCGGCTGCGGCTCAGGCGGTTTTCTGCAGAGCGCTGCGCAACTCACCTAGCAGGGCAGCGATCTTGCCGACGCAGGATCCACAGCCCGTGCCCGCTCCACAACGATCAACCACGTTTCTGACGGTGCACGCCCCTTCGGCGATGCAACCGCGGACCTCGGTCTCGGTCACCGCGCGGCAGATGCAGACGTACATGGCTCCATTGCCCCTCGGTAGAGCGATTAGGCAAGGCTAAGCACAACAGATCATCGAGAGGACGTCCAGTCCCTCAGCCGGCCCAACCTTCCGCTGATCGGTCCCAATCTCGGTGCTGCCGCTGGTGCCGCAGGTCGTCGTGACTTCGGGAAGCATGCGTCGGCGGGATGCTGCTACAGGCCGGTGCGCTGGCCCTGGGTGCGGTCGGGTGCGGGTCACCAGGTGACGGGCAGTGCGGCGAGGCCGCCGGTGAGCAGGTCGGTGCGCGGCTGGAGTTGCTCGACCGGCACGGCGACGGTCAGGGTGGGGAACCGGTCAAGGAGAGTGCCAAACAGAACCTGCAGCTCGAGGCGAGCCAGCGGCGCCCCGATACAGAAGTGCGGGCCGTGCCCGAAGGTCAGGTGCGGATTGCGGCGTCGGCACAAGTCGACCTCGGTCCGGTCACCGACCAGCCGCTCGTCGTGGTTCGCCTGGTGCAGGCCCAGCAGCACCAGATCACCAGCGGCAATGATCACTCCGTCGACGTCCAGATCGGCATTTGCCCAACGCGGCAAACCATGCCCACGACCGCTGCCGGCCGGCGCTTGCAAGCTTGGCAGGGAGGCCCGCAGGATCTCCTCCACCGCGGTCGGAACCAGCGACGGGTCGTGGCGCAGCGCATTGCGCTGCTCGGGATGGGTCGCCAACAGCACCACCCCGGTGTCGATTGCTGTGACCGTGGTCTCGTGGCCGGCGAACAGCAATCCGGCACCCAGCTGCGCGGCCTGATCCAGGCTAAACCCGTCCCGGTCGGCGCGGTGCTCGGCAACCAGCGCTGAGAGCACGTCGTCACCCGGGTCGTCGAGCTTCGCGGCCATGAGCCCGCTGATGTACTGCCACAGCGCGGTGAGCCCGCCGAAGGAGCGGGCTTGGTCGGTCATGTCGGCGGCCTCGTCCGACCAGCGCCGGAAGTCATCCCGATCGGCGTAAGGCACCCCGAGTAGCTCGCAGATGACCAATGCGGGTAGCGGGAAGGACACCACCTCGTGCAAGTCCGCGGGCGCGCCGTCACCGGCAAGCTCGTCGAGCAACTCGTCGACCAGTGCCAGAGTGACCGTGACGAGCCGGCGGACCGTGACCTTGGACGGCAGGCTGCTGGTTGCTGTTTGGCGGCCACCGTCTGGTCGTCCTGACCTGACGCGCAGCGGCGGGCGCTCACGACTGCGGATGGCTACAGTTGCCGGGTGTGGGGAGACGGCACGACTCGACATCAGTGGTTACTGATCGTCGCCATCGCGTTCGGTCTGGTGGGCATGCACCACCTGGCCCAGGCCCACACAGCACACCAGCCGCCGATCGCCGTGGCGAACGCCACGAACACTGGACACGCCGATTCCCATCCGGCGCTCAATCCGGTTGAGGCGAGATCGATCCCAGCCTCGGTACTGGCGTCACCAGCCGACTGCTGTGATCCCATGAGCATGATCGGCCACTTCTGCTTGGCCGTGTTGACCGGCATCACCGCCCTTGCCGCCGCGCTGATCTTTGCGGCAGGTTGGCGTCGGCTACTGGAACCGGGGCATCTGCCGGCAGCGGCCAGCGCCGCCGCCGCGCGGGCACCGCCCATCGGCTGCGCTCGGCTGACCCAACTCTGCGTTCTGAGGCGCTGATCAACCGCTGATCTTTCAGCGACCGATTCAGCCAACCCCCGCATGTAGAGGACTACACCATGACCACCCGCACGATCACGACCTTGGTCGCGGCTGCGGCCACCGCCGTCACCATCAGTGCCGCGCTCGGCGGCTGTGGCAGCACCGCCACCCCACCCGCCAGCAGCTCGGCAAGCAGTTCGCAAGTCGCCCAGGAACACAACCAGGCCGATATCACCTTTGCCCAAGGCATGATCCCGCACCACACTCAGGCTATCGCGATGTCCCAGATGGCCGCCCAACGGGCCGCATTACCCCAGGTCAAAGATCTCGCAGCCCGTATCCAAAGTGCTCAGGAACCAGAAATCGATCAGCTGAGCGGCTTGCTGCGCGCGTGGAACGCCTCAATGCCCTCCGCTGATAACCCCACAGTGCACAGGAGACACGACAGCCCGGGGCAGCCGGATCACGGTGACGGCGGTGCGATGCCTGGCATGATGTCGGCCGATCAGATGCGCCAGGTCGGGCAGGCTTCCGGTGACGCGTTCGATCGGATGTTCCTGCAGATGATGATCGTCCACCATCGAGGAGCGGTGACGATGGCCCAGGATGAACTCAGCGACGGGAAAAACGCTGAGGCCCGCCAACTCGCCCAGCGCATTATCGACGCCCAGCAGCGTGAAATCACCAAAATGCAGGCCCTTCTCGGCGGGTAGTTCCCTGGATTTTGCCAACCGCTAACCACTTTTGAGTCGGGCAATAACTGAACTCGCCTAGCGTCGGTCTTATGACCGACCAGCACACACCCGAGTCACCGAGGAGGAAAACAAGACCATGGGCTACGACTCAGGTGATGGCTCGGTCACGTTGCCGACCCGGCGCGATGAGGCGCTTGATTCAAGACGGGGCAAGCAGGTGAACAGCGTTGTGGGTCGCTGCCTTGTCGCTGTGGTGGTCGGGCTGGTGCCGATCGTCAGCGGTTGTACCGCTGATCAACCAACCAGCCCACCACCTGCAGCTGCGCCGCCGCCCAACGAGGCCGGTCCGCTCCCGGCGGACTGCGCCGATCGGATAACCGAACCCGAGCAGGCCAATGCGGCCCTGGCGCGGGCCCGGCCCGGCAGCACCGTCTGCTTGAGTGGCGACGGTTTCACCGACGCTGAACTGGAGGTGACAGCGTCGGGAATGCCTCAGCAGCCGATCAGTGTCATCGCCGATGGCGCGATCATACGCAGCGTGAACGTCGAGGCCGACTACGTCGTCATCCAGGGCCTGACGATCGCTGATGGGGATGGGCTGACGATGGCCGGTCGCGGACTCGTCGCTCGCGGTAATGTGATCTACAACGCCGATGAAAATGGCCTCGTCTGTAGGGATTGCGTTGACACGATCATCGAGTCGAACACCGTGCAGCGGGCCGATGGGACTGGGATCCATCTCACTGGCCAGCGGATCACGGTCCAGAACAACACGGTGAGCGAGTCGGTAGCCCGCACTCAGAACGACGCCGACGGCATCCGGTTCTTCGGTGTCGGTCACCGGTTGATCGGAAACACGATCAAGGACATCAAGGCGAGCGGCTACCGCGACGAGGGTCCGCACACCGATTGTTTCCAGACCTTCAACAGCGACCAGGGACCTACCTATGACGTCATCATCGCCAACAACATCTGCACGAATGTCGACGTTCAGTGCCTGATCGCCACCATCGACGACCGCAGTAACCGGCGCGCTCCGGGAGGACCGACCACGATCACCTTCGAACGCAACACCTGCGAGGTCAACGGCTCCCAGGCCGTCTTGCTACGGAACTTTCCCGACGTCGTCGTGCGTGGCAACAGTTTCTCCGGTCGTGGTGACCGCGCGGTGCAGCTTGACGGGGCGTCAAACGGTGTCGCCGTGATCGACAACACCGTGACTGGTGGGATGCGCCCGTTCGAGATCGACCGGCAGTCCGCGGCGGGGTTCCAGGAGTCCGGCAACACCTCGCGCTGAACCTTGCAGCAGGTCCGCCGTGCCGGCGGCCCCGAGATCAGCGCGATATGGTCGACGACCGTCGCCGCATGGGGTGCCGCGTGGGCCGGCCACGGCCGGGACGACGTTACCCCGGGCGTGCCGCGCGGCTAGCACCTGGCCGAGGTGTTGCTGGGAGGAACGCTGATGCGCGCGATCGCGCAGTTCCGCTCCTTTGACCGGCCGGTGCAGCCGCGCCTCCTGGCCCACGACGCCGGCGACCGGCGGGTGGATGCCTTCGCGCTGTTCAACATCTTTTACCAGGCTGGGATCCTGCTCGGCCCGCTGCTGGGGCTGGCGCTGACCGGAGTTGACTTCCGTCTCACGTGTGCCGTCGCGGCGGGTGTATTCGCGGTGCTCAGCGTTGCGCAGCTACGCGCGCTGCCGCAGCGCCGGGGCCGCGATACCGCCGACGGTGGAGCAAGCTCGGTGGTGACGCAGTGGCGCTCAGTGCTGGGGAACCGGTCGTTCGTGCTCTTCTCGATCGCCATGATCGGCAGCTACGTGCTGGCCTTCCAGGTCTACCTTGCCCTACCGCTTGAGGTGCGTCGCCTCGCCGGCAGCGGCGTAGCCGGGATGATCGGAGTGGCCGCTTTGCTCGCGGTCTCGGGGCTGCTCACCATTGCCGGGCAGATGCGGATCACGGCGTGGCGCCGCAACCGTTGGGGTCCAGTCCGCTGCCTTGTGGTGGGCCTGGGGTTGATGGCCGCGGCGTTCCTCCCGCCGCTGGCCACCGCGACCGCAGCGGCCGCTAGCGCAACGCTGCCCACCCCGGTGCTGCTGGCGCCGCTGGTGTGCTTCGCGGCGCTGCTCGCCCTAGGCACCATCATCGTGTTCCCCTTCGAGATGGACACCATCGTCACACTCGCCGGCAACCGCCTGGTGGCCACGCACTACGGTCTGTACAACACCGTCTGCGGGATCGGGATCATGCTCGGGAACCTGCTCACCGGCGCCGCGCTGGACCTAGGCAGGGCCGCCCAGCCTGCCGGCGCTGCCGTGGCTGGCCTGGCCGGCATCGGTCTGCTCTGCGCCGCGGGCGTCAGCGCCTTCGACCGGTCAGGCCGGCTGCAGCAGCCCACCGCCGCCGTCACGCCAGCATGACGGCGGCGGTGGATATTGGTCAGTCAGTGGTGGTACTGGTGCACCACGGCGTGGCCCTTACCGCGACGGATCAGCGCCCGGTTTATCGGCACCGTGACGACGAACGCCACCGCGAGCGCGACGGCCAGGGCTCCCCAGAACAGTGGCGAGGCCAACCCGACCTCCATCGCGCCGGGGATCAGCAGCATGATCGCGTTGTCGACGATCTCCATCACGGTGATGGAGATGGTGTCCGCGGCCAGCGCCACCCAGACCGCAGCACCCAGCGCCAACCCGGACCGCAGCACCGGGACAATCGTGAACGAATAACCGAACACGAACGCCAACGCCACCGCGAGAGCGATGGTGGCGCCGTTACCCCATCCCAGTGCGGTCCCGATGACCAGACCGAGCACCTCACCGATGGCACAGCCAGTGAGGCAGTGCGCGGTTGCGCTGACCGCCAGCCGGTTCAGCGCCCGCCGATCCTCGGCGGTGCTGCCAATGCTGCCGTGCTCCTCGTGTGTTGTGTGATCGACCATGACATTCCCCTTGTCGAACTTCGGGACTCCTCGGGTTACGGTACCCCCCAGGGGTATATATGGGAAGTGTGGCCCGTCACAGCGCTCAGACGAGAAGTCCCCAGCGCGGGCGCCTGGCACGGCATCCCTGTCGGGGAGTGCCTAGCGTGGCTGCCGATGATCGAGGCCATGACCACCACAAGCGAAAGGCCCCTTTGCCGCTGGCCCGATTCCAGGTAGACGTGGCGATGACGCCGAGCAGCACGCGTTGCTGAGCATCGGCGTCTATACCATACCCCTGTACCGTAGATACTTATACCCCAGGAAGTAAAGTCAGCCTGTATGCCGATCACCTGAGCGGTGGAACCCAGAACACAACCGGGAGACCACATAGCCCACGGCGACACGGAGAGAGCAGCGAACGTGAGCGTGAGCGTCTACACGGTCAAGGGCATGACCTGCGAGCACTGCGCCAAGTCGGTCACCTCCGAGCTCGGTGCCGTGCCCGGCGTGTCTGACGTACAGGTCGATTTGCCCACCGGGCAGGTGACGGCGACCGTTGACGGCTCGACCGACGACGAAGCGGTGCGCGCCGCCGTCGGCGAGGCCGGTTACGAAGTGGTGAGGTAACCGATGAATACCCTGACCAAGCTCGGCGGGTTCGCGCTCGCGGCAGCGCTGACGTTCGGCGGTGCCTACTGGGTAGGTCAGGCGACCGGCCCCATCGGGACCTTAGCCGCCGTCGGACACGGCGGTGGGCACACCAACGACACAGCCACACCGGCGACGGACCGCGCGCAACTGCCCGCGGCCGGGCTGCTGGTCTCCCAGGACGGCTACCGCCTGCAGCTGACCTCCGGTGACGCAACCGCAGGGCTACCCGAGGAGTTCACCTTCCGCATACTCGGCCCGGATGGGGCCCCGGTCACCGAATTCAGTCCGACCCACGACAAGCGGATGCACCTCATTCTGGCGCGTCGGGATCTGTCCGGCTTCCAGCACGTGCACCCCACGATGGACACCGACGGCACCTGGAGGATCCCGGTGACATTCGCTGCGGCCGGGGACCATCGAGCGTTCGCCGACTTTGCCCCCCAGGGCAGCCAGGATGCGATCACCCTCGGCACGGACGTCGCTGTCGCGGGCAACTACACCCCCGCCGCGCTGCCTGCGCCGGCGCGCACTGCCACCGTCGACGGTTACACCGTCGGGCTGGAGGGGGAGCTGGTCGCCGGCCGGACGAGCAAGATCATGCTCACGGTCACCAAGCACGGCCGTCCGGTGACCGATCTACAGCCCTACC
>JALZCN010000529.1 GCA_030863045.1 Actinomycetota bacterium
GCCGACACCAAGTTCATCTACATCCGAATAAAGCAAAATGCAGGTGCGGACGTGTGCGTATTTAGACGACTATTATCCCGAGTCCTGAGAATCGGAACGCCAGCGGTTCCACCATTGCCAAGCTCGACCGACGATGGGAAAGGATGTTGCCCTCGGGACAGCGCGTGGTCGGGCTGCGCCAGGCCGATGGGACGCCACACAACTCCCTGAGTGCAAGATCATTCAGGATCCTAGACAATCCGGTGGGCATCCTAGACAATCCGGTAGGATCGGGCCAAGATCCTACCGACCGCGTGCCCCCCGCGTGCCCGTTCTCAGGGTCATGAGGGGTCAACCACGGTCACTCCTGTCCTCTGTCGCCGCGTACACGCAGGTGAGCATTTTGCTGGTCAGGACCATGATCGCTGCCCGATCTAATGGGGCTGACGTGTGATCGCCATCGGATGATCTGTTGGTGGGCAGGGATACGGGTTATTAGAAAGCCTCGTCACCTACGCCGCGGCCAGCTCGAGCCTGGTGCCGATGCTGTTCGGGATGAACGCGTTGGGCAGTCGGTTCGCGAGCTGGTGCATGGCTTGCCAGCCGGTGCAGTGCGCCGGTAGGACAACCTCAGGCGCCAGCGCGGCGAGCCCGTCGATGGTCGGTCCGATGATCGGCTCGAACACCTTCCCGGTCAAGTGGAACCCGCCGAGCACGGCGTGCACGTGCTCGACACCGGTGAGTGCCCGGGCGTAGCGCACGATGTTGACGATGCCGGCGTGCCCACAGCCGGTGAGCACCACCAGACCACGGTCACGGAGGTGTACTACCAGCGCCTGGTCGTCAAGGATGAGCGGGTCCGGCTGCCACGATCCGTTGCGCAGCGCCTGGTGGACGGGCATGCCCTTCTCGAAATCCGTGGTTCGGGTGACCTCGCCGGTGATCAGGACGCTGGCTTCGAACAGAAACGATGGCTCCGGCCGCTCGACAATCTCGAAGCCCACATCCTGCAGCGCACAGCGGCTGGTGACCGGCATTTCGAAGGGTTCCCGCCCGGGTAGCGCGATGCGCCGCTTGGACCAGAACTCCGGGTGGATCAGGACCGGTAGGTTCGCATGACCACCCAGTGCCCGGGCGAGGCCGTCGAGCCCCGTGGTGTGGTCGAAGTGCCCGTGTGAGCACACCACGACCTCAATGGAGTCAGGACCAAGCCCGAGCCTGCCCATGTTGCTGACCATGCCGTCTGGGCTGATGCCCGCATCAAACAACACACGGTGCCAGTCGCCGCCGGCTAGTTCGACATCGACAAGGGCCGAGAACCCATGTTCGCCGACTGGGCCGTCGACCATTTCGTCCACGACTGCCTGACGTTGGTACCCAGCGGCTGGCAGCCGCGGCCACGCCCCGAGCGGGTGCCGCTTCGCCGGACCGACGTCGGCCGCGAGAACGTCCAGCATGTTGTCGACAAGGGTGGTGATATGCACCCGCTCCACCGGCTGCAACGGGATGCGCTCGCCGGTGAACGCCCCGATCTCAGCCGGCACCGCCGCGACCGGCCCCGCAATGTGGTCGCCATCACACATGCTTAAGAACCTACCGCCCTATCAGACGCGGCCGTGGGGCGCATCGTCTCCGAATGCAGTGTCCAGTGGTGTCCAAGTTGTTCAGCCGCCGCCTGATCCACCTGAACACCTACCCATGGCCTGTACCAAAACAAGCTCGCCGACGCGACGGGACGCCCACTTCCGCACCTCCCTGTCGTGCATAGTCACGACATACTGCATGCTGTTGGCGTGCTATTAGCGGCGGTAAACCACGGTCAATAACGGGGCACCGTGACTACGGCCGGCCACAGGTTGAGGCCCGTGACCACGCATTGAGCACAGTCTTCCAAGCTGGGGCTTTATGCGTGGCCACCGCCAGGGGGCCACCCGCGGAGCGCCTCGACGGATCCGTGCCGTGCAATTCACGCGAGCACTGGCACACGCCGGCATTGCGGACACCCCAAAGGTAAGGCGATCATCTCTAGGAGCAGAGGACGTGAAATCTTGCCCGATTTATTCTGTTCCGCCTGACCTAGCGGTCATAGACCTTGAGGGAGACCGCCATCTCATTGTCGCTGTGTTCACGTCCGCGATTGGACTCAATACCGCGTGGATTCCTGATGAAAAACCTTATGGCACAAGGCATACGAGGTGCTGAATGTCTCCTGGCTTTGTACCGTTCGCGATCAGTCATCAACTCCTCGCCCAGCTCCGTCGCGCGCAGGCTTCCCGCGTATAGGAGTCAGTTGCGGTACCCCACGGCGCAGGCCATTGGCAGGTCAGTAGGCATTCACTACGTGACTAGTAACAGGTGTCGGACCGACGCTGAACCACGAAAACTGCATTCCTGCTGGCGCCGCGAGTTGAGGCTCGGTGTGCTTTGCCTGTCGCGCTCCACTTCCCTCTTCGGGGTGAGCACCGCGGTCACCTGCCACCGCGCCCCGATCCGCTGGGTTGCCACCGGCTGCGAACGCCGAGGGACTGCTGGCGGCGTGTCTGGGCGCTTGTCGCGGGTGCGCTTCGGGGGAAGGGTTGCTCGCGGTCCCCACACCCTGGCCGCCCGTTCCCGTCGGCTGCTGGCAGACCCGCAGGGTCTGTCCACGCTCGACGGTGGTGGCTCGGGGCGAGGTCATCTCCTAGACCCGGTGACCCAAACACCGCCGCCGGAACCGGCGTGTTGGGGGGCAGGCGGTGTTTGCCATGGCCATCGGCCTGTTGCGGGTCAGCCGCACTGGCCGGACATCAGCGTTGATCCGTTCGCCACGCACCTGATCATAAATCGGCGTTTCCTCCATGGTCGACACCGTAGGGGCTCGTCTGGGGGACCGACATCAACATGGTGTGTACACGCTGTGGATGGATACGGGGATAAGGAGTCGAACAGGAAGCCCACCCAAGCCGTGCCCTTATGTGCCCCGCGTGCGAGGTACAGGGGTCCTCCACGCCAGTCATAGCGAACCGAAGCCCCTGCAAAGGCGTTATCTTGCCCGGCAAGTTATTCCAAGCTCTGTAAGTGTCGTTGCGGCGCTGCTAGGTGGACGACCACCAGGCTCGGCGTCGGTGACCCGGTGTGACTCACTCAGGCTCCGGGTCAAGCCGGCATACCGATCATGCTGTGCAGGCGTCCGTAGTCGATATGTCGGCGGCCTCGAGCTTGAGGGACAATGCAGGTACGCCATTCACGTGCACGACGAGGATGGTGTCCCCAAATTGCTCACATCGTGGACAGCAGCTCAGTGAGTTTGGTCAGGAGGAGTCCATGGTTGGATCCACTGGTTCGGCGGCCAACCCTCTGCTGCAGCCATCAGTGGGAATGCGGTGGCCCCGTCCAGTGACTCCCGGAGGATGTCGGCATGGCCCGCGTGCCGGGCGATCTCCTCGATCAGGTGCAGCAAGACCCACCGCACCGACCAAGCTGTCGGGCATCCACGGGATCGGTTGCGGGACCGGAACCGGCCGCCCGAGATCGGCAATCCCGGCTATCACGGCGTCGGTTTACTTGGTGGCCTGCTTGAAATCGTCGAGCACGCTGGCCAAGGTCTCGTCGGGCCCGAGGCGGAAACCGGCGTGGTGCGCTTCGGCAGACCAGTCCCGGGGCCGCTGCTGTAC
>JALZCN010000532.1 GCA_030863045.1 Actinomycetota bacterium
GGCCGCCGTCAGCACTGCCACCGGCACCGCCCACGCCGTTACCGGCGCTGTTGACCTGGGTGCCCAGCACGTTGATGTTCAAGAGGTTGACGCCGATGCCACCCTGGCCGGAGCCACCCGCGCCACCCGTGCCACCGTCGCCGCCGCCCATGGTGAACGTCGACATGACGGTACGTGCTGGGAGCAGCTCCAGGTGCTGGCCGTCGATCTCGGCAAAGCTCAATACGTCAGACATGCATATCCTCCTAGGAGTGGGTTTCCCCGGGGCCGGGCACCAATAGGCTCATCGACGGTATGCCGATGCGGCTAATCCTCACCATGTCGAGGAGCGAGCCGTCTGACAACATGCACTGCCACGTAAGTTTGCGTCTCGCCACCTATTTCTGAGGCCGATTTTCGGCTACCTAGTCAGCCGTGCAGAGCTACGTAGTTCCTCGAAGTTGACCACTTACTTCTCGTCGTCCCTCGCGGCTCACGAGGTTTGCGCTCAGTCCACATTGTCGCTGGTGCCAGGTCTGCCGGAGGGCAGCGTAGGTAGTAGAGCTCGGCCGCGCCACGGCGACCGAGAGGTTTTGCTCCTGCCCATTTCGCCGTCATGCCGAAAATTGTTGTGCCGCAAGAGCAACAATTGAGAGGCGACTACGTAGGCGCGCTAGGCAGGAGTACCTAGTCTCGGCGGGGTGTGGTTACTTAACGCTGATGACCGGTAACAGAGTGATGGTAGTAGCCTGGCTGCTCTGCTCGATCCTGGTCCCATCCGCGGCTACTAAGAAGCCATGCACTCACTGTGCTCAGTAGCTGAACCCAGCGTCACATTGCGCGTCTGCATGTGACGTAGCGGGTACGGACCCAGGGCCGACGGGCGTTGATCCGACTCCTCGTCGGCGGTAGGCGAATTCTGGGCGCAGCGATACCACTTCTGACGCCACCGTGGATCGGCCCGTCCGGCGAATTCAATCAGTGCTGCCGATTCGCTGCCGCCCGTCGAGCGGCCAGGCCGCAATCAATTCATGCCGCGCGAACCCGCCCGGCGCGGCGCCGAGGTGGCTGCGAACCAGATGCAGCCGCGTTGCCACCCACGGCAACCCTTGCCAGGTCGACAGCCGCTCCACCAACGGCCGCAAGTCAGTCCCGCCGTCGGCCCGGGCCAGGGTGAGGTGCGGGCGGTACCGGCGGTCCTCCACCGGCAGATGGCACCGGCGGGCTGCGGCTGCGGCAGAGTCGGCCAGCTTGCGCAGCCCGTCGCGATCGCCCTGTACCCCGGTCCACAACACCCGGTGCCCGAAACGCCCGCCGCCACCGAGACCCAGGGACAGCGGCGGGTGCCGGGTGGCTGTCCGGGCCAGCCTGGGGGCCAGCTCGGCCACGACGTCATCACCGACCTCACCGAGGAAGGCCAGCGTCAGGTGCCACTGCTCTGGGCGGGTCCACCGCAGGCCCGGCGCCAGCTCGCGTAACGCCGCTGTGGTGGTCCGCAGCGCCTCGACGACATCAGCAGGGGGCGTCAGACCCACAAACAGCCGCACCGCTCCATCGTTGCTGCCATCCCGATATGGAGCCAATGCGGTAGGCGCTACGCCCCGCCCGCGAGTCGCGCTCCCCCGGTCGCAGTACGGTCGCAGGTCGCGGTGGCCCCAGAGCTGACAGCATTGCGTGCGCCGAGTTCGACAGGAGAGCTGTCCCTGGCATGGCGGACAGCCTGAGGGCGAACTTGGCGACGGTAGAGGAATCGTGGCCGCCCCCGTACTTCAAGCCATATCGGGTGCGCGTGGTTCAGGCAGCGACCGGGGCGGTGTCGTGCGCGTGAACCACATATTCGGTCGGCTGAAACCTGCGGGTGCCCTGGCGAAACCGCCAGGTGAACGTCGGCCATAGCGTCGTGTTGCGGCCGTGGGCGTCGAGGTACCAGCTTGTGCAACCGCCTGTGGTCCATACCGTGCGTGCCATCCGGCGCTGGACGTCCTGGTTGTATGCCAGCTGGGCCTCCGGTCGGACCTCCACCGCGGCGGCCCCGGTGCGCTGCAGGTAGCGCAACGCGTCCATGATGTATGCCACCTGAGACTCGATCATGTAGATCAACGATGTATGTCCGAGCCCGGTGTTGGGGCCGACCAGGATGAACAGGTTAGGAAACCCGGCCACCGTCGTGCCGCGGTGTGCCTGCGCACCGCCGGACCAGACGTCGGCCAGGGTCCGGCCGTCCCGGCCACGAATCCACGAGGGCATCGGCATATCGGTGACGTGGAATCCGGTACCGAAGATGACAGTGTCCACATCCCTGCGGGTGCCGTCGGCGGCCTGCGCCCAGTGCGGCCCGAGCCGCGAGATTTCTGACGCAACAACGTCCACATTGGGTTTCGTCAGCGCGGGCAGGTAGTCATTGGAGATCAGGATTCGCTTGCACCCGATGGCGTAACGCGGCGTGAGTCTGGCCCGCAATTCGGGATCGGCGACTTGGCGGCGCAGGTGCCTACGGGCCGTCAACTCAGCCAGCTTGAGCAGACGCGGGTTGACGGTGAAACCGAGCAAAGACAGCTCCCGGCCCCAATAGATTCCCGCGCGCACCAGCCGCTGCACGCCGGGCACCGCCCGGTACAGCCGGTGTTCGAAGCGGCGGTGTTCCCGCTCTGCCCGCGGCATGATCCAGGGTGCGGTGCGCTGGAAGATCGTCAGGGAGGCAACGTAGGGCTGGATCTCGGGGACGAACTGGATCGCCGAGGCGCCGGTGCCGACCACTGCCACCTGCCGGTTCCGCAGGTCGTAGTCGTGATCCCAGCGCGCGGAGTGAAAAATCTTGCCCTGGAATGACTCCGTCCCGGGAATGTGCGGAATCTTCGGATCCGACAGGGGGCCGGTGGCGGCGATCAGCACGTCGGTGGTCAGCTCGCCGCGGTTGGTGCGAAGCCGCCATCGGCATCGCGGGTGATCCCACGTGGCGTCAAGGACCTCGTGGCGGAAACGGATGTGGGAGTGCACACCGTAGCTTTCGGTGCAATGCCGCAGGTAGTTCCAGATCTCGCGCTGGTCGGAGAAATTGCGACTCCACGTCGGGTTGAGTTCGAAGGAGAACGAATACAGCTGCGACGGTACGTCACAGGCACAACCGGGATAGCTGTTGTCCCGCCAGGTGCCCCCCACCTCAGCAGCCCGTTCCACCACCAGAAAATCCGTCATGCCGTGCTGACGGAGGTGGATCGCCATCCCTAGCCCAGCGAAGCCCGCACCGATGACGATGACGCGGTGATGAGCCTCAGCGCTCATGGCCGCTCCCGTCTGGAGTGTTAGCGGCCGCGAGGCTACCGACGAGTAGCTACGGGTGTCCAGCCAGTCCGCGGAAGTCGGCACGCCAAAGGGCCGATTGCCACCGGTCGCAGCGTCGCGTTTTCGACGGGCCGAACTCTGCCGACCAGTCAGCGCGGAGGGACCGCCGCCGGACGCCGAAGCGGCCCTGCCTCCACCGCCGAACGGCAAGTTCCTGGTAATCCTTACCTCACGCCGTTGTCGCGACCCGGTTTAGCTGCGGCGGCAGCCTTTCAGGGGCAATCCGAAATAACGATGGGAGATCGTTCCCCGTGGCACCCGAATCGCTCGTCGAGGCCCGCAGGGCCGCGCTCGGTCCCCAAACCTGGGATTCCAACACCGTGGAGGTGCTTTCCGCGCCGGACCACCTAGCCCGCGCCGCGGTCAACGCGCTGGGCTGGAACGGTGTGGTCATGCCCCCCATGGTGCTGCTGGGCCGGCGGGTGGTGGTCGTCGCCGACCTCATCGGCGACGTGCATGAGCGCCGGATCGGCTCGGGCTGGGCACCAGTGACCGACCGGCTATCGGTATCCACCTGGAATTGGCCGGAAATGCAGCACCTCGTGCCGCCAACCGCGGTGCAGCTCAATGGAATCATTGCGCCGGCGCGGCATTGGCGCACCGGGCTCACCGGCGCCGCGCCGTTCACCGGCTTGTGCCCCACGGCCCTGCTGCTGCCCGCGCATATCGCTCGCAACGTCGAGTGCCTCGCCCACGCCGAGTATTACGGTCCTACCGTGCTGGCCGCTGCGGGGCCACATGACATCGATCCTGACGCGGTCGACGTGGTGCACGCCGGCCGTTCCCGTCCAGTCGCGACCAGACGCCCGACCGAGACCGGCCGGTGGGTGCACGAGCTGGTCTACGACCGCCTGCTGGCGCTGCACTAGCGCCCGTTGGAACCCGACCGGCGAGCCGGAAAGCGACCGACTGCGCCGTAAGGGTGTGCCGATCACCCGATTGAGCGTCCATTCGACGCATCTGCGTGGCCGCCGATCGACTTGGACGACGCGTTGCAAGGCCTGACGACGAGGACGCTGGGCCGAATGTGTGGTGTCGACGAACGGGTGCGGCGCATTCATCTCGCGACTCGCGAACCGGCCTCGCGACCGGCAAGGATCCTCGGCTCGATCGCATTACTGAGGGAATTGCGG
>JALZCN010000542.1 GCA_030863045.1 Actinomycetota bacterium
CCTCCAGCCCGTGCGACGCCTGAGCCAGGCAGTCCACCGGGCCGTCACCCGCCGCACCCAGCAGCGCCGCCGACAGGTTCATTGGGGCAGCGGTGGCGTAGCACTCGTGGACCTGCAGCTGCCGGTATAGCGAGGTGTCACCCAGAAATCCGGTCAAGGCGATGATGCGGTCCACGACGACCTCCTCGACGTCTCCCGTGATCGAACGGAGGGTTACCGCCACACCGCTGTCCAACGGGCCCTCATGCTGCCGTTCATGTCTCAGTGCGTCGACCACCACGCCGGTGCGCACCTGCACGCTGGCAACCGAGCCGGAGTGCAACCGCCGGGCCACCTCGACCAGCTCCTGGCGCTGCGCCAGGGGGTCGCCGGGAACCTCTCCCCAGTCGGGGTCCGCCGTTCGTACCGCCCACACGACGTGTGTGCCGGGCCGCGTGGTGGCCAGCTCAGCGAGGTCGCGTGCCGCGGTCTGGGCTGACTTGCCGGCACCGACCAGCAGTATGCGGCGGTTCGCCCAGTCATCGGCTTCGCGGTCGACATCGGGAATCCTGCGGGTGATCCAGTCAGCGACTCGCAACTCACCGGGAGCCGGAATCCCGCCGTCGCCGAGAAAGTTGGCCTGGCCGTAACTGCCGGTGCAGTCCAGCAGCAGATCTGCGTGCTCCACCCGTTCGACGTCGTCTGCGACACCTTGTGGGCCGGTGACGAGCAACCGGAACGGATACGAACCGCGCTGCGGAGTTCCGATCTTCTCGTGCTTGAGCAGGCCCTGCCTGGCGACGGCGATCACTCGGGTGCGTCGGCGGATGATGGCCGCCAGTTCGGGTAACTCAGCCAACGGAGCGAGGAGCTGGGCGGCGAACTCGCTGCCGGTCGGGCAGTAGTCGGTGGGCCCTGGTTGTGTGAGACCGGCCGCGCGCAGATGCCTAATCATTCGCGCGGACACGTTCATCGACCATGGCGTGAACAGCCGGATATGACTCCACGCCGTCACGTTCGCGGCCACGGACGCCGCCGACTCGTACACGGTGGCGGACCAACCGTTGTCCAGAAAGGCCAATGCGGCATCCAGGCCGATCGGTCCCGCACCGAGAATCGCGACGTGTCCGGGGCCGGCGGTCACCGCTGTCATGTGCACTCCGTTTGGTCGCCCGTACGATGGCCGAGGCTATCCCACCGATGACGTTCGAAACTGGGGGAAGTTCGGATCACGTGAGCAGGCCGGCGACGGTGTCGATCGTGGTGCCCGTACTCAACGAGGCAAGCCGGATCGAACGCTGCCTGCGACAGTTGCGCAGCGACTTCCCCGACTGTGAACTCGTGGTCGTCGACGGGGGCAGCACCGATCGGACCTTTGATCTTGCGTCGCGGTACGCCTACACCGTCCGCAGCGCCGCTGGTCGCGCCACCCAAATGAATACCGGAGCCGCGCTGACCAATGGCGATGTCCTCTGGTTCATCCATGCGGACTGCCAGGTGGCGGCCGATGCGCTGGACTTGCTGCGGCAGGCGGTGCAGGATCCCGGCGTAGTCGGCGGTGGCCTGCAGCTCCGCTTCGATCAACGCAGTCTGAGCCTGGACTACCTGGCGGTCAGCTCCAACCTACGGGCTCGCCGGCTGCACTGGATCTTCGGCGATCAGGCGATGTTCGTCCGCCGCGACGTGTTCAACTCGGTGGGCGGCTTTCCCGAGTTGCCTCTCATGGAGGACCTCGAGATGTCCCGCATCCTGGCGCGACGTGGCCGCCTTGCCGTGCTGCCCGCCACTGTCACCGCATCGGCCCGGCGGTTGGTCGATCACGGGCCATGGCGCATGACCGTGTTCATGCAGCTGCTCAAGCTGCAGTATCTCCTCGGCGTCGACCCGGAGCTGATCCGTCGACGTTACGAGGCCGGCACCCGCCGCGGTCGCCGGCGCCTCGCCCAAGCGCGTTCAGGGGGCAGATTGCAGTAACCCGACCGGAATCCCTGCAATCTGTCTCGTGCCTGCAGTCAGCGGGGTAGTAGCAGGAGCTTGCCGGTGGTGCGGCGGCCCTGCAGATCATGGTGGGCGCGGCTGGCGTCGGCCAGCGGGTACCGGCCGCCGATGATGATCCGCAGTGACCCGGCCAGCATTGCGT
>JALZCN010000567.1 GCA_030863045.1 Actinomycetota bacterium
GGCCAGCACGGCGCCGGAGCCGAGCGCCCGGACCGCCGCAGCCAGCACCACTGCGGAGTCGACACCGCCAGAGAACGCCACCACCAGCCCGCTCAGCCGGCCCAGCCGGTCGAGCAGCGCCGCGGCGGTGGCCGCAGCGGAGGTGTCGGGATCCGCAGTGTGCATGGTCGACGATCCTCGCATGTCCGGGCCGCAGGCGGGCCGCGTGAGATAGTCGGCGCCGTGGTCACCCCAGCTTCCCATCCACCATCGGACCCGGCGCGTGACTCCACCGCCGGGCCCGTGGCCGGTGATCGGATCGGCGAGGTCGGCGGTATCGCCCGCCTCGATCTGAACCGCAGGCGACGCACCGCTGTGCCAGAGGTCGTCTTCGCCGACGGCAAGACCGAGGATCAGACACTGCGCCTGCTGGCCGCGCAGCGGCGCAATGAGCCAGAGTTCCCCGCGCTGGCCACTCGGTGTCCCGACGGCGTACTACACCGCGCGACCAGCGCCTTCCCCACCGAGCCGGTGTTGACCGACCCGGTCGGGCGAACCGTGATCGTCGGTGCGCTGCCACCGGCCCGCGGGTTCGTCGCGGTGCTCACCGGGGGCACCTCGGACCTGCGTGTTGCCCGGGAGGCGATCGCCACTTTGCAGGCCCTGGGCGCCGGGCACCGGTTGATTGCTGACATCGGGGTCGCGGGACTGCACCGGTTGCTTGCCCACGTCGATGACCTGTGCGAAGCCGACTGTGTGATCGCCATCGCCGGGATGGAAGGCACCCTGCCGGGGGTGGTGACCGGTCTGATCCGCGCCCCAGTGGTGGGCGTGCCTACCAGTGTGGGTTATGGGGTGAGTGCCGGCGGTCAGGTCGCCGTGGCGACGATGCTCGCCTCCTGCGCGCCGGGCCTGACAGTGGTCAACATCGATAACGGGTTCGGGGCGGCGGCGCACGCCGTCAAGATCGTCGCGAGGGTGCACGGTGGCTGAGCCGAGGGCGGCGCATCTGGACTGCACCGCGGGTGTGGCCGGGGACATGCTGCTCGGCGCGCTCATCGACGCCGGCGCCGACCTTGCCGCGGTGCGTGACGCAGTGCACTCGTTGGGCGTGCCCGGCCTGGACATCGACGTCGAGCAGACCCGGCGCGCCGGGCTCCGGTGCGCCCGAGCGGTGGTGAGCATCCCAGCCTCCGACCAAACCACCCGGGGGCTGGCCGAGGTGTTGATCGCCATCGAGGGCGCTCGCCTGGGCACAGTAGCCGCACGGGTAGCCGCCGACACCTTCCGGCTCCTCGCCGACGCGGAGGCCGCGGCGCACGGCATTCCCGCCGAGCTGGTGCATTTCCATGAGGTGGGGGCTGCTGACGCATTGGCCGACGTGGTCGGCACGGCAGTCGCGGCCGAACAGCTAGGTTTGCTCGCTGACGACGCGTTGGTCACCTGTTCGGCACTGGCGGCGGGCAGCGGGACCGCGCGCAGCGGGCACGGCACCATCCCGGTGCCGGCACCGGCCGTCCTGCACATCGTGTCCGACCGGCGGCTGTCGCTGACTGCGGGAGATCTCGCCGGGGAGCGCTCCACGCCCACCGGCGCCGCCCTGGTCGCGGTGCTGGCCACGCCTGGCCCGCTGCCATCCATGACAGTCGACGCGGTGGGCAGCGGCGCAGGACACCGTGACACTGCCGAGCGACCCAACATCACCCGGCTGGTGATAGGCAACCGCACCGAGCCGGGATCGGTGCCGGGCACCGCCGAGCCGGTCACCGTGGTGGAGACCACCGTCGACGATCTGAACCCCGAGCTGTGGCCGGGGGTATTGCACGCTGTCCGGGCGGCCGGGGCGTGGGACTGCTGGACCACCGCCACGATCGGTCGGTACGGCAGGCCCGGGCAGGTGCTCACCGCGCTGTGCGCTGAGGCGGTTCGTCCTGCGGTGGTGGACGCGTTGTTCCGGCACAGCACCACGCTGGGCGTGCGGTGGGCACCGTGGCAACGCACGACGTTGCCACGAATGACCGTGCCTGTGCCGGTGGGGCCCCCCGGGGCAGAGCAGAACGTCACTGTCAAAGTCGCCGCCAGGCCGGGAGGGCAGCAGACTGTCAAGCCCGAGCTCGCCGACGCCGAACGAGCCGCCCAGGTACTCGGCTGGCCGGTGCGTCGGGTGTGTGACGCTGCCCTGTCCGCTTACCACCGCGACCATCCGGCTGGCGCAGTCGCGCCCCGAGACAACTAGCCTCATGCTGGCGTGGGCGGCTCGGGGAGGGGCAGATGAACAGCACAAGTACCGATGAGCTCGCCGGAGCGCACGTGCTGCTCACCGGCGCCACGGGGTTCCTGGGTCAGGCAACCTTGGAGCGGCTGCTGTCCAGCTACCCGGACACCCATGTCTCGGTACTGATCCGGCCCCGGGGCGAACGATGCGCGGCGGACCGGCTCGGCGCATTGCTGCGAAAAAACGTGTTCCGTGCCTTGGTGACACGTCTCGGCGCAGAGAAACTGGCACGGGTGGTTCGCCGGCGGGTTACGGTCATCGAAGGCGATCTCGGCTCGGTCACCTTGCCTGCCGACCTCGACGCCGTGATCCACGGCGCTTCTGCAGTGTCCTTCGACCCCCCGGTCGACGAGGCCTTCGGCACCAACGTCGCTGGGGTGGCGAGCCTCTATGAAGCCCTCGCCAACGCTGGTGGAGCGCCACACGTGGTGCATATCTCCACCGCCTACGTCGCGGGCACCCGCAAGGGTGTCGTCCTGGAGGCGGCGCTGGACCACGAGGTGGACTGGCGCCTCGAGTTGGACATGGCGCTGGCGGCGCGGACTGATGTGGAGCGGGACTCCCGACGACCGGAGGTGCTCCGCCGCGCGCTGGTACAAGCAGGCGACCAGCACGCCAAAGCCGGCCCGCAGTCCACCGCCGCCGATGCCGAACGGCTGCGTACCGAGTGGGTTACCCGCCGGTTGGTGGACTACGGCCGCACCCGAGCCCGGAGCCTGGGCTGGCCGGACGTCTACACGTTGACTAAGGCCCTGGGTGAGCGGGTCGCCGAACAGCTGTGGGCGCACGCGGGTCGGCCACTGTCGGTGGTGCGCCCCGCCATCGTGGAAAGCGCGCTGCGGCACCCGTATCCGGGCTGGATCGACGGCTTCAAGATGGCCGATCCGGTGATCATCGCTTTTGGCCGGGGGCTACTGCGGGAATTCCCCGGGTTGCCCGACTCTGTGATGGACGTGATCCCGGTCGACCTGGTGGTCAACGCCATCCTCGCGGCCGCCGCTCGCCCACCCACCACCGGACCCGCCTACCTGCATGTCAGTTCCGGTGCCAGCAACCCTCTGACCTTCCAGAACATGTACGTGCTGTGCCGGGAGTACTTCGACAACCACCCGATGCCCGATCGCGACCGTGGCCACGTCAAGCCACCCACATGGCAGTTCCCCGGCAGCCAGCAGGTGGAGCTGATGCTGCGCACCGGGGAACGGGCGGCCGCGCTGGCGGAGCGGGTGCTGCTGCGACTGCCACCGTCACAGCGGTCTCAGAGCTGGCTGACCAGCCTGGGCCGCCAGCAACAGGATCTGGCGCAGCTGCGGGAATACGCCGACCTCTACGGCGTCTACGCCCGGGCTGAAGTGATCTACGACGATCGCCGGCTGCGGGAGCTGCACGCCACGTTGCCCGCCCAGCGGGCCACCGAGCACGGCTTCGACCCCACCATCATCGACTGGCGCGCCTACCTGCAGGACGTGCATTGCCCGTCCATCACGGCCACGGTCCGCCGCGCCGGGCAGCGGCGGGGACCTCGCCGCGGATCACCGTCCCGGTCAACATCGGTATCGCTGCCCGAGCGCACTGACGTCGCTGCGGTATTCGACCTGGAGGGCACCATTGTGAACTCCAACGTGGTCGAGTCCTACCTGTGGGCGCGGTTGGCCACGATGCCCCGTTCCGGCTGGCTGCGCGAGCTGGCCGACCTCGCCCGCAGCGCCCCCCGCTACCTCTATGTGGAGCGCCGTGATCGGGGTGAGCTGCTGCGCGCCTTCCTGCGCCGCTACGCAGGCGTGCGGGCCGACGAGCTGAAAGCGCTGGTCACCGAGGTGCTCGGCGATGCGTTGCTGCACCGGGTGATGCCCGAGGCCACCCGGCAGATCCGCCGGCACCGCGCAGCCGGGCATCGAACCGTGTTGATCACCGGAGCGGTAGACCTGCACGTGGAGCCATTGTCCGTGCTGTTCGATGAGGTGGTGGCCAGCCGGATGCACACCAAAGACGGCGTGTTCACCGGATTTTTGCAAACCCCGCCGCTCGTGGACGAGGCACGCGCGGCGTGGCTGCGCCAGTACGCCCAGCGTCACGGCCTGCACTTGGACCGTTCCTACGCCTACGCCGACAGCTACTCCGACCGCCCGTTGCTGGCAGCCGTCGGGCACCCGCAGGTAGTCAATCCGGATTCTCAACTGTTCCGGCACGCCCGGCGGCACCGTTGGGTGGTACATCGCTGGGGCGAACACACTGGCGGGTTGCTCGAAGTGCTTCTCGACGTCACACGGGCTGATGTCAGGGTCGATGCCAGCATCGGTAGCCGGGAAGTGCCGCGGTGAGCTTGGCGCTGCAGTACCACCGCTCGGCTGGGCGTTACTTCGCCGCCCGAGCCGTCAGCGGCACCCGCGCAGGAGGACGGCTGGCGGGCGCGCTAGCCAGCAACGTAGCGCCGCTGCGGCTGGTGGAGCAGGTAGACCCGGTCCCCATCGACGGCTCGTGGAGCCGGATCGAGCCGGTGCTGTCGGGGATCTGCGGATCAGATCTCGGCCTGCTCACCGGCCGCTCCTCGCCCTACTTGGAACCGCTGACCTCGATGCCCTTCGTTCCAGGCCATGAGGTTGTTGGGCGCACCATCGACGAGCTGCCAGGCCTTCCCCGTGGCAGCCGCGTGGTGATCGATCCGGTGCTGCGATGTGCGACCCGCGGCGTGCCGGCCTGCCCAGCCTGCATCGCCGGACATACCAGCCGGTGCGACCACATCATCACCGGACGGCTGTCTGCTGGACTGCAGAGCGGGTTCTGCGCCGACACCGGGGGCGGCTGGAGCCGCCGGATGGTGGCCCACGCCAGCCAGCTGCACCCGGTGCCGGACTCGCTGCCCGACGAGATCGCGGTCCTGGTGGAGCCGTTGGCCTGCGCGGTGCACGCAGTGCGCCGCATACCGATCAGTCCGGGCGCGTCGGCACTCGTGGTCGGTGCGGGCACAGTGGGTCTGCTGACCCTGCTCGCGCTGCGCAAGCTCACCGCTGCTGGTGAAGTGCATGTCATCGCCAAGCACACCCACCAGGCCGATCGGGCCCGGGAACTGGGAGCCACACAGGTCATCGGCACCGAGAACGCCGCCAGAACCTTGCGTCGCAGCACCGGGGCCCTGCTGGTCGAGCCCGAGCTCGGCGAGGGTTACCTGCTCGGTGGGATGGACCTGGCCTTCGAGTGCACCGGAGGTACGGTCGGCCTGAACACCGCGCTTCGGTCATTGCGGGCCGGGGGCACGGTGATCGCCTCGGGGATGCCATCGGGAGGAGTCGACCTCACCCCGCTGTGGTACCGCGAGCTGCACCTGGTCGGGGCGTACGCCTCCGCCGTGAGTGAGGAGCCCAGCCGCGGTGATTTCCCAGAGGCCATCGCACTGGCGGGATCAGCACCGCTGGACGGCTACGTTGACACACGATATCCGCTGGAACAGTGGCGTGACGCGCTTGATCACGCTGCCGCGGCCGGCCGGCTGGGCGCGATCAAGGTCGTTTTCGCGCCTGGCCGGAGCTAAGCGCAGCGGCGCGGACAGGGGCAGGTGAGAAGGTGGGCAGACCAGGTTTTGTGCTCGACGTCGACGAACGGACTCCCCCGCTGCTGTTGCACGAGGGTGAGGGGTTCCGGTTGGAGCGTCTACCACTGGGTAGCCGGGTGATCTACCCACCGGAATCGCTGCCCGGCATCGTCGACCTCGAGGGGGCGATCCGGCACGCCCTGCTGCATCCACACGGCAGTGACCCCCTGCCGCAGCTGCTTCGGCGCGGGATGCGGCTGACCATCGTGTTCGACGACCTGTCGCTGCCCCTGCCGCCCATGCGCACCCCGGACGTCCGGCAGCGGGTGATCGAGCAGGTTCTGGAGTTCGCGGCGGCCGCCGGGGTAGACGACGTCGAACTCATTGCCGCCAACTCGCTGCACCGGCGGATGACCCCGGCAGAGCTCAAGCGCACCGTCGGCGAGCGGGTGTTCCGCGCCTTTCACCCCGACCACCTGCGCAACCACGACGCCGAGGACCCCGACGATCTCGCCCACCTGGGCACCACGCCGCACGGCGAGGATGTGGAGATCAACCGTCGGGCCGCCGAAAGTGACCTGATCGTCTATGTCAACATCACGCTCACCGCGATGAACGGTGGATCGAAGTCGGTGGCAGTCGGATTGGCCAGTTACGCCAGCCTGCGCCACCACCACAACGTGCACACGCTGCGGCACTCGCGCTCGTTCAACGATCCCCCCAACTCGGCGATGCATCATTCCTATGACCGGATGGCCGATTTGATCGGCGGGCACGTGCCGGTGTTCACCATCGAGACAACGCTGAACAACGAGCCGTTTCCCCGCTCGCTGCGATTCCTCACCCGCCGGGAGTGGGAGTGGAACCTCACCGATCAGGCCAGCTACCTTGCGGTCAAGCGCAGCAACGAGCTGGCCACCTCGAAGCTGCGGCGGCGTATCTGGCAGGCTACCGAGGCGCCCTATGGTGTCACCGGCGTGCATGCCGGAGCACCGAGTGAGGTGCACCCGCACACCTTGGCGGCGGTGCACCGCCAGCAGCTCACCGAGGTCTCGGCCCAAGCCGATGTGGCCATCTTCGGGTTACCCTACATCTGCCCCTACAACGTGAATTCCATCATGAACCCGATCCTGGTGATGTCGCTCGGCCTGGGCTACTTCTTCAATCTGTAC
>JALZCN010000585.1 GCA_030863045.1 Actinomycetota bacterium
AAGCACGGCCGTCCGGTGACTGATCTACAGCCCTACCTGGCCGCCTACGGCCACCTCGTCGCACTACGCGACGGTGACCTGGCCTATTTACATGTGCATCCCGACGGTGCGCCCGGCGACGGCAAGACCTCGCCCGGCCCGCAGATCACCTTCTTCGTCGAGGTTCCCTCCGCCGGTGATTACCGGCTTTATCTCGACTTCCAACACGAAGGCACCGTGCGCACCGCTGAGTTCACCGCCATCGCCCGGCCGCAGGACGCGGATGCCCGGCCATCCCCGGCTGACGGCGGGAAGCCGGCACCTGCGCCAGCCGAGCCCGACCACGGCGGGCACTGAACCCACGGCGAGTACATGCACAGGTCTTCGAGGCGCTGACCTCGAAGACCTGCTCAGTGCGGCGTTAGCGCAGGGGCGAGTCTGCGGCCGATGCTGCGGACTTCGAAGCCGACCCGGCGCAACACGTCGGCATCGAGGAGGTTCCGGGTGTCGACGACGATACGGCGCTCGACCAGCTCGGCCAGCCGGCCCCAATCCAGTAACCGGAACTCGGGCCATTCGGTCAGTACCACCAGGACCGCGGCGCCCGAGGCGACCTTGAGAGGGTCGTCGGTGACCTGCAGGTCATCGGTCATGCCGGGCACCGCGGCGGGCACCCCGGGGTCATAACCGATCAGGTCGGCGCCCTCGGCGGCCAGCAGCGCGGCCACCGTCAGAGCCGGGGAGTCGCGCAGGTCGTCAGTGCCGGCCTTGAAGGTCAGCCCCAGCAGCCCGACTCGCTGCCCGACCAGCGATCCGCCAACGGCGTCACGGATTTTTTTCACCATCCGGTGCTGCTGGCGGGTATTGGTGTCCAGGCTGGCCTGCAGCAACGCGAAGTCGAAATCCACTGCTGCGCAGGCCTGCAGCAGCGCATGGGTGTCCTTCGGCAGGCAGGACCCGCCCCAGCCGGGGCCCGGCTGCAAGAAGGCCTGCCCGATCCGCCGGTCGTAGCCGATGCCCTCGGTGACGTCGAGCACGTCAGCCCCGAACCGCTCGCACAGCTCGGCAACGGCATTGACGTAGGACAGCTTCATCGCCAGGAAGCAGTTCGCCGCGTACTTGACCATCTCGGCACTGGCCGCATCGGTGAGCACCGTCGGCGCGCCCAACCGGGCATACAGCGCGGCGACCCGCTCGGCGGCATCCTGCGCATCGCAGCCCACCACGATGCGGTCGGGCTTGAGGAAGTCCTGCACAGCGGAGCCCTCCCGGAGGAACTCCGGGTTGCTGACCACCGCCACATCCGGGCGAGCCAGCCACCGCGCGGTACGTGCCGCGGTGCCCACCGGCACGGTGGACTTGTTGACCACCACGCAGCCCGGCGGCAGCAGTGATCGCACCTCATTGGCCACCGCTTCGACCGCCGACAGATCCGCCGCACCGCCAGCACCCATCGGAGTGGGCACACACAGGAATACCACCTCAGCTGCGTTGGACCCGTGACCAACAGCGGAGGCTGCTCCGACCACGAAGCGCAGCCGACCGGCGGCCAGGCCCTGCGCCACCAGGTCGGGCAGGCCCGGCTCCAGGATCGATACCTCGCCGCGGGAAAGCCGGGTCACCTTGCCCGCGTCCACGTCGGCGCACACCACGTGGTGCCCCAACGAGGCCAGGCACGCGCCGGTGGTCAGGCCCACGTATCCCGAGCCGATCACCGCGATCCGACGCACGAACATGCGCCTCTCCTCCCGCTGTGTTGCCTTCATGGTTGCATATGCAACCGAGTCACAGGTCGCCGGCGTAGGGCACCTCGTTCACCTGCTCGGAGCTCATCCACTGCCGCAACGCGTGGGTAGCTGCCACGTCGTCGGCGTTGTAGGTGAGCAGCCGGGCACGCTGCGCCAGGTCCGGTTGACCGCTACCCAGCCCGACGGCGTCGGAGTACCAACGCATCGAGTTCTCCCCGCTGGCTTCCGGATCATTCCAGGAGAACCCGGCTGCGGGAGCGATCGTCTTGAGTCCTTTGCCGAGCGCGCAGAGGAACTCGGCGCTGACCACTCCATACAGGTCTACCCATTGATCGGAGGAGACGAACTCCAGCACCGCAGCGACGGTGGGGATTCCCGGTGCACCGGCGAAGCGTTCCGCCGAGGACAGCATCCAGCGGTTCTCGGCCTGCTCGTTGTAGCAGTAGGCAGCAAAACTCAGGCCCCGCGCGGCAGCGCCACGGCGGACATCGGTCAGCCAGCCCCAGAACGCTGCGAAGGACCGCGCCTCGTCCGGTGTAGGCACTGGTTCCCAGGTGGCGAAGGCTCGGTAGCCGCGCGGCATCCCGATGTCCGAGCCGGACAGCAAGCATCCCCACAGGTAGGCCCCGGCCTCATCAAAACTCTCCATGTCAACGTCGACTTCGACGTCGGCGCGTGGCACGACAATGCGCCGGTTACGCCGCACCAGGGTGAGATCCCGCTGCCAGGCACGGGCCAGCAGCACTGCGTCACGCAAGGGCATCCCGACCATCGGCACCGGCGGATCACTCATAGGGTCCAGCGCGGCTAGCGAATCGACGGTGGTGACTCCAGCCGCCCGCAATGCCACCACGTCCTCGCCGCGCAGCACCATGCTGACGTCGCGGGACTCCCGCAGCGCTGCACCGCAGGTGGGCCACCACGGGCAGGAGCGACACTCGGTGACCCGGGACGGCCTGGCCAGCGGTTCCGCCTCGGTGGCGGCAGCCCGCGCGACCGCCAGCCGGTCGGCGAACCGACTGTCGTACTCGTCCATTGCGGTACGCCCGCCCGGCCAGGTAGGAGCTTCCAGGTCGTGCCAGACCACGACGTCGGCCTCCAACCCGACCACACCGCCGGTGGCACGACCCCGGGCCGCGAACCCGGCCGCCTGCAACAGCCGCACCGCATGCGCCAGCCGCAACTGATCCCGGGACTGTGGGCGTACCCTGCGATCCCGGTCGGTACGGGCTGCGGCCAGCACGGGTTGCGTCAACGGGCTGGTGCGGGCCCCGGCGCCAGGATCGGTGACCTTGTGCCGTACGACGATCACGGGCAGGTAGCCACCACGGTGACGCACCAGCAGGTCCACGCCACCACGTCGCCCACGGACGGTGTCCGCCGGCAGCAGGGCACCCCACACGAACCGGGTGTCCTGGGTCAGAAGGTTCAAGGTGGTGGCGCAGCGTTGCTCGGCGGGCAGATCCGGCGAAACCTCCGCCCAGTCAGCGTTGTGGTGCTCGGCCAGACGGTCGGCGACGTAGCGACGGTGCGCAGTGGCGTCGGCGATCCGTCGCTGCGTGGTCGCATCCAGGGCCGCCCGCGGTACGTCGACCGCGGCAGGGTCGTGTTCCAGGTGCACCCGGCGACGGCAACGGGTGACCACAGCCGCGTCTAGCAGCACTGCCGAGTCCACGACGTCAGACTATGTCCCGGCACTGACAGTGTGCGGGATAACCTGGCCGCGGCCACCGTGCAAAGGAGACGACCGATGCACACGAGGATCGACACCGCGACCACCGCGCGGCTTGGAGCGCGCGTGAGGCG
>JALZCN010000602.1 GCA_030863045.1 Actinomycetota bacterium
GGCGAGGGGATTGCGACAAACACCACAGGGGACAGCTAGCCGGCGCTTGTCCTGCCGACGTCGGGTGCAGACCGTCGAGCGAGCAGCAGCTGCCGTGACAAAGACCCGCCTGGCGGCGCGGGCCGCAACGCGAGGCGGGCCGGGGAGGGACTCCTTGGACCGCAAAAGTAGCGGCTGTGTGACGTCCCGTTAGCGGCGCACCTTCTCAGCCTCCTGGCCTTTTGCGCAAGCCTCATCTGCTGGCGCAGCTAACTGGGCCCTTACGCCGACATCTCAGCCCACACGGTGTTGCCGTCGGGCTGGACGTCGACGCCCCATGCCGTGGTGAGGCTTTCGACCAATTCAAGGCCGCGCCCACGCACCTGTCCCAGCGGGTCGGTGGAGCGCTCTACTGCTCCGGGAAATCCCACTGGAGAGGCGTCTCTGACGGCTACTCGCATCCCGCGGGGACCGCGCTCCAGCGTCAACCCCACACCGGTGCAGGCGTGTTCAACTGCGTTGGCGACCAGCTCACCGACCACAAACTGGGCGGTTTCCCGCGACCCGTCGTCGACCTGCCACTTCGGGCAAAGCTCCCGAACTAAGCGGCGAGCCGTGGCCGGGGCATCGGCTTCATAGGGCAGCTGAACACGAACCCGGACCACAGGTGGCCTGGTGTCAATCGCGGCCTCGGCCTCAAGCCGCAAGTGATACACCGGGACCAAGGCTGACACCTGGCGAGCCTGCAGCGCTTGCGCCATCTCCTGATCGGGTCGGCACAACGTGATCTTCGCCGACGGCCAGCCACCACATTGGATCAGCACTGCGGGAAAAATCGTCACACACGACTCGCGACCGACCCGGCATCCGTCGAGGTCGACAACAACCCGGCCGTGAGCAGACAGTTCCTTCGCCAGCACGTGGCGCAGTTCCGCCGCGGTGCGCACCGTGAGCAACCCCCGAGGGTGCACTACCGCCACCGCGCCGCGACGATGAACAGCTATATCGAGCGCTGAATCCATTGATCCACTCCACCACCCCACTACGGAGCGTACCCAGCCCTGTGCATAAAGTTACACCAGCAAGACTCTCCGCACAAAGTACGTACAGCCTTATCCGGACATCACGCCATTGGTCGTCAGGCTTGCTTGACGTGGCGTTGACGTGTATTGCTGACCGTGTACGGTCGGATGCCGACTGTAATTTCCGGGGGAGGAGTCGATCCGTGACAACTGTGACGGGCGATCAACTGGACGCCATCACTCCAACGCCGCCGCTCTTGAGCGGACCCATGGTCATCACCACGTTGAGCTGTCCCCAACCGAACACGACGGTGTGCCGGGTGACCGGGCGGGTGGATCTGATCACAGTGCCGGTCCTCACCGACGGGCTGATCGACGCACTCCGTGATGGCCGGTCGCACCTCGTGGTGGACCTGTCCGCCGCCTCGCTGGTCGACTCGACGGCGGTGTTGGCCGCCTTTGATGCCCTCGACTGCTACGACATCGACGGCCACCTCGCGGTCGTAATTGATCCGCGGTCCGAAGCCCTCACCCGGCCGGAGATCGCCGAGATGGACGAGATCCTCGACATCCATCACGACCTTGCCGGGGCCCTCCGAGCCTGTGCCCGTGCGTTCATCTCTACCGGCGGGCGGCACCGAGCCAAGACCACGGATTGGCCGTGCGCATGATGGCGGATCCGCCATCTAGCGGCTGTTGATGCCCCAATTTCATCGCTACGGTCGCTGCGCGACACCCTCGGCGAGTGATTGGGGAGCTGATGTGGTCACGCACGCATTGAGGGTCGACTGGCAGCGCAGCCAAGACGCTCTCCGCGACGAGGTCGGGCGGGTAACGACCTTGCTGCGATCCATCAAGGATCCGCGGCCGCATGCGGTCGGTCAGTGGAACCTCGGCGAGGTCGCCATGCACCTGTCACAGGCCTGGATTGTCGTGCCCGCCCTAGCGCGACGCGACCTTTCGCGCGTTCATGACGTGATTCCCGGCATTGTCGGCGATTCGCTGGTCACGGACATGTGGCAGCTCGGCGAGGTGACCAAGCGGGGGGTGCGGTCCGACCCGGAGCGTGACCCAGCTGTGCTGGCCGACCGCATCGAGCAGCGGGCGCAGGAGTACTTCGGCGAGTGTGCCGGGCATTCTCCCGATGAGCTGCGTTCGTGGCTGGTCGAAGGCACCAGGGTGCCCCTGTCAGCCCTAACCGGTCACCTGTTGAACGAAACGCTCGTACACGGTTACGACATCGCCCGAGCGGCCGGGCGTGACTGGCGGATCGAGCCGACCCATGTGGCCATGCTGCCGCGACAGTTCTTCATGCCGGTCATGCAAGCGACCGACTCGCGGACGTTCGCCAATGGCAAGAAGGCGGTTGATTTCCGGGCCACCTACGACGTCCGCCTCCGGGGACACGACCAGTTCCATTTTGTTTTCGACGATGGGTCTGTCCGCATCGAGGAGCCGTCTTCCCGCCGGGTGGACTGCCACATCTCGGCCGACCCGGTAGCGTTCGTCATGGTGTACTGGGATCGTCAGAGTCAGTGGACCGCGATTGCCAAGGGCAAGCTGCTGGCCTGGGGTCGAAAGCCGTGGCTGGGGCCGCGGTTCAGGACCTTGCTGCGCAACCCCTAGCGCGCCGAGTTGGTCGGCTTTGACCACGCTCAAAAGAAGTGAGTGACGGCGCCGAAGCTTTCCCGTTCTTGGTCGCTCCGGCGAGCTGGCAGTACTGCGGCGGCTCATCCGCAACGCCCGCCAGGGCACCGGCCAGGTCGCTGTCGTTGAGGGTGAGGCCGGGATCGGGAAAACCCGGTTGCTGACCGAGATCATTGCGCGCACGTCGCAAGGAAGCGGTGCTGCGGGGTCTCGGCGTCCGGCGCCGGCGGTCGACGTCAGGCTCGGGGCGTCGG
>JALZCN010000609.1 GCA_030863045.1 Actinomycetota bacterium
CCCGTGGGATGGCGATAGGATGGTGAGGTGCCTGAAGTCGACAAGAGTGAGAAGATCACCATCAACGTGGGGTTGGTTGACCTTGGGCAGATTGACCTGCTTGTCGATGAGGGTTTCTTCGCCAACCGCACGGATTTCATCCGCACGGCCATCCGGCGCCAGCTCGAGAGCCGCTCGGATACCGTGGCGGCCACAGTCGCGCGACGGACTCTGACCCTCGGCATGCAGCATCTCACCCGCAGTCACCTCGAGCAGCTCCGCGACGCTGGCCGCATGATCGAGCTGCGCGTCCTGGGGCTCGCGACCATCGCCGACGACGTTGATTCCGAGCTCGCGCTCGCGACGATCGCGTCGGTCGAGGTCCTGGGGGCGTTCCGCGCTTCGCGGGCCGTCAAGGCCGCACTCGCCTCGCGCACCACCTGACCCGGCGCGCCCGCCGGGCGCCCGTTGCATCATTCCGCGGCATCCGGCGGACAGCGGATGCCGCCCAGCACGGGAGACTCGTCATGGATCACGACAGGAACGTCAGCATGGCTGCGGCGCTGCAGCTTGTCCGTGAGGGACGGCTGACGGAGGCGGTCACCGCCCTCCAGCGCACCCTTGGGGCACCGGCCGCCGCGCCGGCCGGTGCCGTGCAGGTCCTTCCACTCACCGCGGCAGTCCCCTCCGGCCTGCCGGGGCGCCTGCGTCGAGGCCTACCGCGGGACAGCCCCGGCGTGCGGTCGCACAGCCCGCGTGCCGAGACCGGCACGCTGGGCGGGCGAATCCTGCACCTGAGCCACACCGAGACGGCAGGCACTCGTCGTTACGACCTCTACCTTCCCACCGAAAATAACCGCGGACGGCGGCCACTGGTGGTCATGCTGCATGGCGGCTCGCAGGACGCGGCGGACTTCGCGACCGGTACTCGGATGAACGAGTTCGCCGAGCGGCACGGTCTTCTCGTCGCCTACCCCGAGCAGTCGACCACGGCCAACCGCGGCGGCTACTGGAACTGGTTCTCCCCCGCCGATCAGCGCACCGGGGCGGGTGAGCCGTCCATCTTGGCGGGTATCACTCGGCGAGTGGTCGCCGAGCACGGCGCCGACCCGGACCGGGTGTACGTCGCCGGCCTGTCGGCAGGCGGCGCAATGGCCGCCGTGATGGCCGCGACCTACCCGGACCTCTACGCTGCCGTCGGGATTCACTCCGGCATCGCTTACGGCGCCGCCCACGACGTAGGGTCAGCGTTTGCCGCGATGCGTACCGGGGGTGGACCGGCACCCGGCGGCGACCTACCGCTGATCGTCTTCCACGGCGACGGCGACAAGATCGTGGCACCGATCAACGCCGAGCATCTCGTCGCCGCCCGCCTCGCCGCCGCCGGTGCGGGGGTTTGCTACACGCCGACGACGATTCACCGTGCCGAGCCCGGCTGCCGATCTTACACCCGCACGGTCGTCCGGGACGCTGGCGACGCGGTCGTCGCGGAGTCCTGGACTGTCCACGGAGCAGGGCACGCCTGGTCTGGCGGCGACCCAGCCGGGTCGTACACGGACCCGCGCGGCCCCGACGCATCCGCGGAGATGGTGCGCTTCTTCCTCGAGCACCCCCGGTGCCAGCGTTAGGCCCGCCACTCACCCTTGATCGTCAGACGTCACAGTAAGCGACCGCAACCGCCGGCACTTCCTTACTCTATGTTCTCAATGGGTACATTCAGGGCGCGGACCGTTTCGAAGAGCCGATCCGGATCGCAAGTCTGCTCAACATCGTCGAGCAAGGCCGCGGCTTGGCCCAGGGTGAGCGTAGCCATCCGGGTGCCGTCATTGATCTGAATGTAGTAGTTAGTGAAGGTTGGGCGCCCGGCGCCGGGAGCAACCGTCTTGGGACTCATTTGGTCGGACTTGACCGTGGCCTGTACGCTCTGGCAGGCGCCGGCTTTGAGACGTTCCTCGATCGTGGCGGCAATCCTCCGGGCTTCGTCTACGAGCATGGGCCACCTCCTTGCTATCGGGCAATTTCGCGCTCGACCCTGCCAAGGATGACCGCTACAGTCCGCCGCTGGCGACTCTAACCCGTGTGGTAACTGCCCGCAGCCGATCCCCCATTCCGAGCGTGGGCAAATGCTGGTTCCGCTTCCGTCGGAGGTGTACGGTGCTCGCGTGAAGCTACCGGAAGGTCATCCTTCCCGGGCAGCGAGAGCCGGAGGCCGGCCGGCCATGCCGCGGTAGGCCGGCGACGATGAGCCGCACGGATCGAAGGGTGTTCGCTCGGCGATGGGCGGAGGCGATCGCCGGGACGAGCTACGTGTCGATGGAACGCGACGAGCTTGTGGCACATCTGCTCGGGCTCACTCACCAGTTGGTCAAAGCGGCACTGGCCGCTGAATTCGATCCTTCGGCCGGCCGCCGCATCGGCGTTGACCTGGTTGTCGCGCATTTCACCGGCACCGAAACGCTCGGCGAGACGCTGGCTGTGATCGTCGAGCGGCTGCCGGGTTTGCTGGACCAGGCCCCGCCGGAGGTCGACGTCGCCAACCGAGTTGCCCGGTTGACAGGGGCCCTGGCGGCTGGTTACGCCAGTGCGCTGCGTGAGCGCAGCCTCGACGAGCAAGACGCGATCTATCGCGCTGGGCTGTGTGCACGCAGGCAGGCTGAAGAGGCAATGGCAGCCAGCGAGGCGCGGTTCCGGGGGGTGTTTGACTCCTCTCCGGTGGCTATCGCGATCAGCGAGTCCAATGGCCGGATCGTCCAGGCCAACTCGTCGCTGGAGAAGATCCTTGGTTACTCCTCAAGTGAGTTGCTGGGACGCGAGCTGAGCACGTTGTTCGCACCAGGTGACCGGCGCCTCGTGGAGGGTCATTACCGGGACCTGGTGACCGGTCAGGGTTCGCGGTTCCGAGTCCGGGTCCCGCTGCGCCTTGCCGATGGCGAGACGGCGTCGGTGTACCTGGACGCCTCGGTGCTGCGCGATGCCGAGCAGGCTCCCCGCTGCATCGTCACGGTGATCGACGACATCACCGATCTGCGCCTACTCGAGCAGCGGCTGCATCACCAGACGCTGCATGACCTCGAGACCGGCCTGCCCAATCGGCAGTATTTCATCACTCACCTGGAAGAGGTGCTTGGGCGGCTGCAGCCATCGGCCCTGATCACGCTGATCCACCTTGACCTGGACGGCTTCTCGGCGATCAACGATGGGCTGGGCCACCACGCCGGCGTGCAGATGTTGGACGTGGTCGCCCGGAGGCTGGAAGGAGTGGTCGCTGACCAGCGGGCCATGGTTGCCCGACTCGGAGCCGACGAGTACGCCATCCTCATCGAACCGGGGGATTCGGCCCTGGACGTCGGGGCTTTCGCGGAGGCCATCAACTCCGAGCTCGCCGAGCCGTACTACATCGACGGGATCGGGGTGTCGGTCACGGCCACCATCGGCGTCGTGCAACGCCAGGCCGCCGGAGCCAAAGCCGAGGAGCTGATGCGCGCTGCGAGCGCCACGTTGCGTCGCATCCGCGGTCGAGGTGCTCGGCAGTGGACCTCTTTCGACCCTCATATCGATGTCGCCGACCGCGCAAAGCTCCGGCTGGCCGCGGCTATGCCCGGTGCCCTGGAGATCGGCGAGCTTCAGGTGACATACCAGCCGGTGATGACTCTGGAAACGCAACGGCTGGTCGGTATCGAGGCGGCACTGAGCTGGCAGCACCCACAGTTGGGCGTGCTGTCCGACGAGCAGTGCAAGCAGGCTGCCGAGCGCACCGGTGTCGTACATGCTGTAGGTGAATGGTTGCTGCGTACCGCTGCGGAGCAAGCCATGTCCTGGCG
>JALZCN010000620.1 GCA_030863045.1 Actinomycetota bacterium
GGACGGTGACGTGGTGATGCTCAACCTGCATCACGCCGCTGGTGACGGCATCGCCGCACTGGGCCTGCTTCGCAGCATCGCTCGGGCCTACGCCGGAAGACCCGACCCGGTATCCTCCGCGCTGCCCGAACAGGTGGAGATTGCGGCGCTGAGCGGCCGGTGGGCGCCGCTTCGGGCACTGGTGAGCGAGCTGCGCCAAGCTGCCCCTGGAGCAGCACACCTTGTCCCCAGCGGAGGCAGGGATCGGGTTGGCTATGGGTTTCATCACCTGGTCCTCGACACTGGGCAGACTGCAGCTCTGGCCGCCAACACGGATGCTCGGACCACCATCAACGACTGCTTACTGGCTGCCATGCATCTGGCTTTGGACAGCTGGAATTCCGAGTACGGCGGCTCTTCGGGTCGACTGAGCGTGCTGATGCCGGTCAACCTGCGGCCCAGGTCACGTTGGTATGAGGTGTTCGGCAATGCCACGTTCATGGTGCCTGTCGTCACCGATACCGAAGACCGCAGCGACCCGAACGCGACCGTCCAGACGATCCGCCGTCGAACCCGGCGTATCAAGGACGAACGCACTCCCGCCGCGGTGGCCAGGGTTCTCGAGATCTTGCAGCACCTACCGCTGCCAGCCAAGCGGGGTATTGCCCGCCTCGCCGGTTCCGAGCGGGTAATCCCGACGGCCATCCTGTCCAACCTGGGCCGCCTGGATGAGGGCCCACACTTTGGACCCGAGCTGCGCGCCCGCGAGGTGTGGTTCTCCCCACCGGCCAAGATGCCCATGGGCCTGGCCGTCGGGGCGGTCACCGCAGGAGGACGGCTGCATCTGATGTTCCGCTACCGGCACCCACTGTTCGGTTCAGCTGCTGTCACCGCTTTCGCTGACCGCTACGTGACAATGCTCGGTGCCTCGCGGGACGGTCTCCTCGTTCCCGTCCACCCGAACGTGACCGCTCAGCTCCGTTCCAGCACCCCGGCTACCGGCGTCATGAAACGGCGGGACCTTCCCACGTCCGCAAGGCCAGCTCGCCCTTGGTGATCTCCACGTAGGTAGCGCCCGAGAGCCAGTTGCCCGAGTTCACGTAGACGCCTTCGGGCAGCGTGGCCATCTCAGCTGCATGCGTGTGGCCAAAGATGACCGCGTCGAAACCCCGGCGAAGGATCATGCTCGCCGCCTCGTGGTACGGCGAGCCGAGGAATAAGAAGTCGTCGGCCGTGCCGGCCCGGTCCACCCGCTGGCGGCGGGCGTCCTGCAGCCGCCGCTGCGCGATGGCCCACAGCTTGTAGGTGTCGGGCACGGCGAAGAGGGCGTACCGGGCCAGGCGAGTGGCTATCCCGTAGAGCTTCGGGCTCTGGGCGAAGAACGGGTCGTAGAGGTGGCCGTGCTCGATGCGGATGCGCCGGTCCCCGGAGCGGAGGTTAAGAAACGGCGAGAGGCGGCACAGTGACCACTCCTCCAGGAAATGCTCGAGGATGATGTCGTGGTTGCCGACGACGTAATAAATGTTGCGCCCGTCGGCCTGCAGGGCTTTGAGGCGGTTGAGAACCGGGATGGCATCAGCGGCCAGCCGGCTGAAGCTCGTCTGGAGCATGTCAAAGCCGTCACCGTTGATGCAGACGCTGACGCCGGTGTCCCGGATGTGATCAAGGAACGCCACAAGCCGGGCCCGAGCGCTGGAGGCGGGATTGCCCAGGTGGAGGTCGGAGACCACGACGAGCTGTTCCTCGGCTGCTTCGATGTTCATGCCCCGGGCTCCTGCCCGTTCGGTTCGAGCGCGATGAGCCTGGCCTGGGCGGCCCGCAGGCGGGAGCTCAGGTGGTTGAGCATCTCGAGGGCGAATGTGGGGTCCCGCCGCAGGCGGAAGAGAAGCCCGCCCCGGCTCAGGACGAGCAGCCGGGTCTCACCCACGGCCCGGGCGGTGGCCTCCCGGGGGAGGGATTCGAGGAGCGACATCTCACCGAAGAAGTCTCCCTTGTCGAGGGTGGCGAGGACGACCTCCCCGTGGGTCTTCCGTTTGCTGATCCGGACCCGCCCCGACTGGACGATGAACATGTCGTGACCGACGTCGCCTTCCCGGACGATGTCGTCCCCGTCCGCGACGACGAGTTCCGCTTCACCGGTGGCGCGGCGGCTAGCACGCTTGGCGCGCCCGGCGGGCGGTTTCATCCGCTGCGCGTCCATCGGCTCGCACCGTACGGCCGGGACCCGGGCCGGTGCAAGGAGACCGCATCGTCTCACTTGGGGGCCGCCTGCGTTCGGGTCCACCGACACCGGTCCACCGACATCCGAGGATCCCGCGAAAGTGTCGGCAAGCTGACGCTGCCCATGTCGAGTACGGGACAGCGGGTCGACCTGACGGGCGACAGAATCCCGGTTGTCGGCATACGGAAGGAGCATCCGGTGGGCGAGGCAGCGGATGTGATGCGGCGCAAGATTGCCGCGTTTCACGCCTATGGCGCGAAGGAGACGTTGGCATTCTCCAGCTCGGACATTGAGAAAGAGGTTCTCGGAGCAAGCTTGCATGGCGGACTTCAGGCGAGTGAGCAGATAGTGGTGGTAGGCGTTGACGGTTCGCCAGCCAGCTACACCGCGCTCCGGTGGGCTTTATGGCACGTTGGGTGTACCGGTGGGCAGCTGCGGGCCGTCCGGTGCTTCAGGCCGGTGGCCGTGCCACGCTGGGAAGCCGCAGTTACCGGTGAGCCGGTACGAGCAAGCGCCGAACAGCAGGCCCAGGCACAGCGCGAGCTCGACCAGGTCGTCGCGGCCGCGATGCTGCGGGTCACGAATAAGGCTGCGCGGGTTGCGCAGCGCCGGGTCGTGCACGGGCTGGCTGGTCCGGCACTCGTCGCCGAAGCTAGCGGCGCCGCCTTGCTGGTGGTGGGCAGCCACAATCACCGGCCGCTTCGCAGGTTTACCCACGGATCGGTCAGCGCGTACTGCGTACGGCACGCCTCGTGCCCGGTGTTGGTCATTCCACCGGCGACGGGGATTCGTGGCATATCCCGGATGCACTCGGTATCGAGGAGTGGCTGCTACGCCACCGTCGAGAAGTAAAGATGATCCGGAAAAGGACTGGTTCGGCTCATCGAAGGAGAACGACATGGGAACGCTGCGCAGAGGCGACGGCGAAGTCGTCTTCGAGCAGGAGGGGGTGGGGCAAGTTCGGAGGGTCGAGTCCGGGGACGTCACAGTCGAGTTCGGGCGGGTCGAGCGGGCGATCGATCCCACTCCGCTGTTCCGAGGGCTGCCCGACGGCATGTGCCAGTGTCGGCACCAGGGCTACGTGGTCGAGGGACGGCTCACCTTCAAGACGAAGGACGGGCCCTTCGACGTTGCCGCGGGCGAGGCCTTCGATGTCTCTCCGGGACATATCCCCCTGCCACAGGCGGGTTGCGAATGGGTGCAGATCACGGCAACGGCGGAGCAGCGGAAGACCGATGAGGTGATCCGGCGGAATGCGGCTGTCGGAGCGGGCACCGGCGACGACCCAGCAGAGTGAGCCTAGGACCAGTCACGCTCGTCGACGATCACCGGCCCGTCGGGTAGGGCGTCGACGGCGACGACGTCGGCGGCCAGGCGCAGCTGGGACCGTACGAGTGCGGACACCCTGCCGATCGCGTCCGGATCGCAGCTGACGATCTCGCACCGCAGCGTGTCGCGATGCTGATGCCGGCCGATCACGAACCGGTATGCCGTGACGGACGCCTCCTGGGCCAGCGTGGCCGCCGCCTGCCGCGGATGCAGGAACATGCCGCGTACCTTCACCGCTTCGCCGACCCGGCCGAGCACGCCGGCCAGCCGGAGCGAGCCGCCTGGCCCGGTCGTCCACGCGGACAGATCTCCGGTGCCGAACCGGACCAGAGGCTGTGCCGGCCGCAGCAGGGTGACGACTACCTGGCCGAGTCCGTCGTCGTAGCGGGGGAACCCGGTGTCGACGTCACAGATCTGGACGAGCACGCCACCGGGGAGATGGAGTCCGGAGCGGGGGCTGGTCTCGTAGCCGAGTAGGCCCGCCTCGGCGGTGCCGTAGGCCATCAACACCGTCGGCACGTGCGGTGCAAGCCAGTCCCGCAGCGAGTCGGGCAGCGGTTCGGCGGTGACGAGTGCCCGCCGGACCGTCCATCGCAGGTCCAGCTCGGCGGCCTTGTCGACGAGCGCCTTGAGGTAGGACGGCAGGCCGGTGAACGCCGTTGCGCCGACCGCAGCGGCCAGCGTCACCTGCAGGTCGACGTTGCCGACGCCGGCTGGCACGACGGTGGCGCCGACGGCGAGCGCGCCCTCCTCGAGCATCGCGCCGGCGGGGGTGAGGTGGTAGCTGAAGCAGTTGAGCACCACATCACCTGAACCGATGCCGAGCGCGCGTAGCGCTTCGCCCCAGCGCCACGGATCCGGCCCGGGCAGCTGTGGCTCGTAGAGCGGGCCGGGCGAGCAGAAGACCTTGCGCAGCGTCGTGCCGGGAGCCACGGCGCCACCCCACGGCGGATCATCGCGCTGCGCGGCGATCAGCTCGTCCTTGGTCAAGACCGGCACCCGGGCCAGGTCGTCCACTGCGGACACCTGGGACGGCAGCCGGACAGCCAATGCAGGCACTGCGCTGACGGCCTCGCGCACGGCCGCGACGACAGCCTCGTCCAGGCTGGTGGTGTAGGCGCGGATCAGATCGGCGAGCATCGCTGTCCTCCCGTCTACAGCCAGCGCTTGCGGCGCTTGTAGTGCTTGACGTCGCGGTAGCTCTTGCGGGCACCGCCGTCGCCAAGCCCGAGATAGAACTCCTTGACATCCGGGTTCTCGGCCAGCTCGGCAGCCGGGCCCTCCAGCATGATCCGCCCGGACTCCATGATGTACCCGCGGTCGGCCACCTCCAGGGCGCGACGGGCGTTCTGCTCGACCAGCAGCGCGGTCAACCCAAGCTCGGTGTTCAGCCGGCGGACGATGCCGAATACCTCCTCCACCATCAGCGGAGCCAAGCCGAGCGACGGTTCGTCCAGCATCAGCAGGCGTGGATCGGCCATCAGGGCCCGCCCGATGGCGAGCATCTGCTGCTCGCCACCGGACAGGTAGCCGGCGATCCGGCCGCGCAGGTCCGCGAGGCGGGGCAGGAACTCGTAGACGCGGTCGTAGTCGGCACGAGATCCCTTGGTGTACCCCCCAGCGACGAGGTTCTCGTGCACCGTTAGGTGCTCGAAGACCCGGCGGCCCTCCATGACCAGGCCGATCCCGCGCCGGACTCGGGAGGACGCGTCCCAGCGCGTCACATCGGAGCCGTCGAATGCGATCTTGCCGTCAGTGACCTCACCGTGCTCGGTGGGCAGCAATCCGGCGATCGCCTTGAGGGTGGTGGACTTGCCCGCGCCGTTGGCACCCAGCAGGGCCACGATCTGGCCGGCCGGTACCGTCAGCGACAGCCCGCGCAGGACCAGGATCACCTCGTCGTAGATCACCTCGACGTTGGCCACCTCGAGCAGGGCAGCGAAAGCGGCCGCCCCACCACCCTGCCGGGCGGCCACCGAGCCGGTTGTCATCCCCGCCTCACGACGCCTTCGGCGTCACGCCCGCGGCGGTTTCGACGAGCTTGCCGCCTTCCACCTTGTACACCCCGGATGCGGTGGCGCCGCGGTGGCTCTGGGCGGAGAACTTCACCGGGCCGATGACGCCACCGGTGTCGACGGCACTCATGGACTCGAGCGCCGTGCGCAGCTCCGGACCGGTCAGCTCGTTGCCGTCGCTCAGAACCTTCTCGATGCCCTTGGCCATCACGTGCATCGTGTACCAGCCCTGCACGTAGTGCACACCCTTCGCGTCGAGGTCGACGCCCTTGGACTTGGCGTAGTCGCGGACCTCTTGGTGGCCGGGCTTGTTGGCGCTCGGGGGCGCGAACGGCTGGATCATCCAGTGCCCCTCGGCGGCGGCGCCGGCGGTCTTGACGAACAGCTCGTCGGCGCACCAGTTCAGGCACACGATGCGCATGTCCAGCCGCTGCGCGGCGATATCACGGGCCACCATGGCGGCCGGGCTCGCTGCCTGCTGGAGCACGATGTACTTCGCGCCTTGGCCCTGGGCCTGTTGGAGCAGCCCGATGAAGTCGGTCGCGCCGGTCCTCATCGGGTAGGCCTTGAACCCGAGCTGGTAGCCGCGCTGCGCGATCCACCGCTGGCCGTCGGCCAGCGGTGCGGTGCCGAACGGCGAGTCGTGGTGAAAGACCGCCACCTGCGCGGTCGGGTCCTGGTTGGCGATCTGGTCTAGGGCGACGCGCATCTGGTCGGAGTAGGTGGGCGCGACCACGAAGTTGAAAGGTGACTGGCTCGGGTCGGTCAGCACCTCGGCGTACGAGGCTGACATGAACGGTAGCTCGTCGGCTGCGACCTTGCCGCGCAGCGCCTCGGAGTCACCGGTACCCCAGCCCTGGATTGCGACTGCTCCCGCGGCGACGTACTTCTTGTACTTCTCCTCCGCGGTGGGGATCTTGTAGGCGTAGTCCTCGCTCAACGCCTTGATCCGGTGGCCGTCGATCCCGCCACCGGCATTGAGTTTGTCGACGTAGGCGAGCATGCCCTCGTTGTACGGCGTGCTCACGTCGGCGGTGGCGCCGGTGAGGTCGGCAAGCACGCCGATGACGATCTCCTTGTTCTCCGCCCCTGCACCCCCGCCGCCCGGCCCGCCGCAGGCGGCCAGGAGTAGCAGCGTCACGCCGGCGATCCAGAACTTCCTCATCCCCACTCCCACACTTGAGATTTAGTAACGGAACGGCCAGAACCGGAAGTAGTCCTTGGTGCGTTGCCAGATCCGGTTGAGGCCGCGCGGTTCGAACAGCAGGAACAGCACGATGACCAAGCCGAACATCGCGGTCTGGACGGCAGGCAGCTGGGCGGCGAGCACCGGGGCCACCCCGCGCAGCGCGTCGGCCAGCTCGGCGAGCAGCGGCGGCAGCAGCATGATGAAAGCCGCCCCGTACACCGACCCGGCAATGCTGCCGAGCCCCCCGACGATGATCATGGCGAGGAACTGGATGGAGACGTCCAGGGTGAACCGCTCCCAGGTGACGATCTCGGTGTAGTGGGCGGTGAGCGCGCCGGCCAGGCCCACGTACCCGGACGACACCGCAAACGCCACGAGCTTGGTCCGGGTCAGGTCGACACCGATCGTGCTGGCCGCGATGTCCTGGTCCCGGACGGCCATGAACGACCGGCCCAGCGCAGTGCGGAACAGGTTGCGCGCGCTGACCACGGCGAGCACTGCGATCACAACGATGATCCAGTACCAGGAGAACTCGAAGCCTTGCCGGGGCAGCCGCCAGCCGAAGATCGTCAACCGCTCGACGTCCAGGAAGCCCTGCCCTCCGGTGAGCCAATCCCAGCGGCGGACGACGAACATGATGATTTCCTGGCTGGCGAGGGTCGCGATGGCCAGGTACAGCCCCTTGACTCGCAGCGCCGGCAGGCCGAAGAACGCACCGACTGCCGCGGTGACTCCGACCGCGCACAGTATCGACAGCGGCACGGGAAACCCGGCCCGACCGACAAGGATCGCCGAGGTGAACGCGCCGACGGCGAGGAAGCCGCCCTGGCCCAGCGAGATCTGTCCGGTGAAACCGACCAAGATGTTGAGCCCGACCGCGCCGATGACCGCGATGCCGATGGTGTTGGCGATACCAAGCCAGTAGTTGTCCACAACGAACGGCAGGGTCAGCAGCGCGACGAGCATGAGGATCAGGCGAGCGTGCTCTGCGCGGGTGTGCCGTAGCCGCAGCTCGGCGGCGTAGGAGGTGTGATAGATCCCGGTCGCGGTCGCGGCCATCTCCGCTAAACCCTCTCGATCCGGGGCTGGCCGAACAGCCCGTACGGCCGCAGCAACAGGATCAGTACCAGCGCGACGTATGGGACGACTTGTGACGCCCCGGGCGCGACACCTTCGGCGTACTGGCTGATCAGACCGATCACGACACCGCCGAAGATCGTGCCGTGCACCGAGTCGAGTCCGCCGAGGATGACGACCGGGAACACGATCAACCCGAAGCCGGCCAGGTTGCCGGACACGTCTGAGATGTCGGCCAGCAGGACGCCGCCGATCAGCGCGCTTACCGCGGCTAGCGCCCAGGCCAGGGCGAAGATGCGGCGTACCGAGATGCCCTGCACGAGCGCGGCCTGCTGATCGTCGGCGACGGCGCGCATCGCAATCCCGTGCCGCGACCAGTGGAAGAACCCGGTGAACGCGGCGAACACCACGGCCGCCACGGCGACCGCGGCCAGCCGGTCCACCGGGACGGCGGCGCCGAGTATCTCCGCCGTAGCAGCGGGCAACACCTCGGGCATCTCCCGCGGCGTCGTGCCGAAGAACATCTGCACCACGGCCTTGAGGATCGCCGCGAGGCCGATGGTGACCATGATGACCGCGATCGGGTCCTCTCCGATCAGCGGCCGAAGGATCAAGCGCTCGATGAGGACACCCAGTGCGGCCGCGGCCACGACGCCCGCGATCACGGCAGGCACGAGCGGCAGACCGAGCAGCACGTACGCGGTGTAGAACAGGTACGCGCCGACCAGGAGAAATTCGCCTTGGGCGAAGTTGATCACGCTGGTTGCCTTGTAGATGAGGACGAACCCGAGGGCGGCCAGCGCCAGGATCGCGCCGTTGGCCAACCCGTAGACGGTCAGCTGGATGAACTGCGTCACGCGCGACCACTCCAGACCGGTCGCCGACGCCGGCCGGCGAGCGCATCAGGGTC
>JALZCN010000662.1 GCA_030863045.1 Actinomycetota bacterium
GAGCGGGGTTGTTCAGCACAATGGCGAGGTTGCGGGCCAGCAGGTTGGCGGTACCCGTAGGCAGCAGGCCCATCGCTGTGCCCGATCCGGCGAGGGCCTGGGCCACGTGGCGAACCGTGCCGTCCCCTCCGCAGGCGAGCACCACATCGGCGCCAGCGTCCAACGCCTTTCTGGCCTGGCCACAACCCGGGTCCTCGACGGTGGTGTGCAGCCACAGTGGTGGCGCCCACCCCAGCTCTGCGCACACTGCGGTGATCTGGGACTGCAGCTTCGCCAGGTCGGCGATGTTGCTGGGATTGATCACCACTGCCGGCAATGGGTGGGCCGGCAGCGATGACGGCGCTCGATCGGGTTCCACAAGTGTTCAAGATACGGCCTGCGACGGTCTGAAGGACCGGACCGAGCGCGCCGAGTTTTGGTGGATCAACCACCATGCCCGGTGAGAAGTACTCTGATGGCTGTCCAGAACTGCGTCTGTGGCGGCGCTGAGGCGGCGTCCGGGCGAGGCTGTGGGCACCGCGGCCCGCCATCCGCGGCACTCCGCCCGATCTGCGAGGATCAGCGCGAGAAGGGCCGAGCAGGAAGTGATCAGGTGAAGATAGACAAAGTGGTCGGTCCGCCGGTCCGGGTCGCGGGCCCGCGCAACGGCCAGGCCGAGGTCCCGACGGTGATCGAGCGCGCCGCCCGTGCAGAGGCGGCGCGTAGCAATGCCGCGGACAGCAAGCTGTCCGACGTCAGCTCGGTGCAGGTCGGCCTGGCTGCCGGTGCGATCGCGCCGCAGCGCGTCGTGCATCGCGTGGTGATGCCCCGGGCCGACGATCCGCCCGAGGTGCGCCCGCTGTACCTCGATGAACCAGAGACCCTGCACGGTCGCACCGCGGAGGTCGTGTCCCGCTCGACCGTGACCCTGCCGCCCGGCTACCAGCTGTCGTTCGCCACCTACTTCAACGCCTTCCCGGCCAGCTACTGGAAGCGCTGGACCCGGGTGGAGGAGGTGGCGCTGCGGCTGACCGTGCGGGGCTCCGGGCGGGTGGACCTGTACCGCTCCAAGTCCAACGGTGACGTCGTGCACCTGGAGGGCAAGCAGCTCGACGCGGTCAGCGTCCCCGGGGACACAGTCGAGCTAGAGTTCCGGGAGTCGCTGGCGCCGTTCGAGGACGGTGGATGGGTCTGGTTCGACGTCGCCACCGGGCGGGAGTCGCTGACGATCAGCGACGCCGCATGGATCATCGACGAGCCGTTGCCGGCCAACCCGCTGGCGGTGGCGATCACGACCTTCAACCGTCCTGCGGACTGCGTCACCGCGCTGGCCGCGCTGGCCGAGGACCAGGCGGTGCTCGACGTCGTCGCGAAGGTCTTCGTCGTAGATCAGGGCAGCGTCAAGGTGCGCGATCACCAGCGGTTCGCCGACGTCGCGGCGCGGCTCGGCGACCGGCTGGTGGTGATCGATCAGGAGAACCTCGGTGGCTCGGGCGGGTTCACCCGGGGCATGCTCGAGGCGCTGCGGGCCCAAGCGATCGAGCACGTGTTGCTGATGGACGATGATGTGCGGCTGGAGCCGGACAGTGTGCTGCGCGTGCACGCCTTCGCCAGCGCGGCGTCGTCACCAGTGATCGTCGGTGCGCAGATGCTGAACCTGCAGGTACGCAGCCAGCTGCACGCCATGGGCGAGATCGTGGACCTGCGGACCAGCTTCTGGCGGCCCGCACCCGGGTCGGTATACGAGCACGATTTCGCCCAGCTGACGTTACGCCGGCAACGCTTGCTGCACGCCCGCATCCACTCCACCTACAACGGCTGGTGGATGTGCCTTTTCCCTCGCAAGGTGCTCGAGCGCACCGGCCTGCCGCTGCCGCTGTTCATCAAATGGGACGACGCGGAGTACGCGTTGCGCGCCGCCGAATGCGGCTTTCCGACCGTCACCCTGCCCGGGTCTGCGATCTGGCACATGCCCTGGACGGACAAGGATGACGCGACCGACTGGACAGCCTACTTTCACCTGCGCAACCGGTTGATCACGCTGGCGTTGCACAGTCCGTACGACGTCCGTCGGGCGATCGTGCAAGACGGCCTGCGCAGCACGTTCAAGCACTTGATGGCGATGGAATACTCCACCGTGGCGCTGCATCACAAATCGATTGAAGACTTTCTCGACGGGCCTGAGCACCTGTTCGCGTCGTTGCGGGAGGCGCTGCCCGCGGTCCGGAAACTGCGCGAGGGATATGACGACGCGCGGGTTTTCTCCTCCGCCCAGCAACTGCCCATGCCGCTGTTCGATCCGGTGCGCATCGAGCGGCTTCTCGAACCGCCGACGCATCCCGTCGCCATCGCCAAGCGCGCGCTGTCCACGGTGTCCCGGCACCTGCGTTCACCGCGACCGCAGACTCGCGAGCGCCCGCAGATCAACGTGCCCGCTCGAAACGCGCGATGGTTCCTGCTCGGCATGGTCGACTCGGCCACGGTCTCGAATGCAGACGGCAGCGGTGTCGCCTTCCGTAGGCGGGATCCGCAGCAGTTCCGCGCCTTGCTCGGCCGCACGATCACGCTCTACCGGCGGCTGGTTGCGGACTGGGATGCCACCGCCAAGCGCTACCGCGCCGCGGTACCGGAACTGACTTCTGTCGAGTCTTGGGAGCGGATCTTCGACCAGCGGGGGTAGAGGTGGGGGTGCAGCCGGCGCACAAACCGGTGACGAACGTGGCGTTGACGGCCGCCACCCGTTCGCGCGCTTTCTGGGCAGCCTGCGCGGCGTTGGGTGCCGCCGGTGCGGCACTGGTCTTCCTGGTCGCGCACCGGGCTCTGATCGATGACGCCTACATTTCCTTGGACTACGCGCGCACGCTTGCCCAACACGGGCAGTGGGCGTTGGAACCGGGTTTCCAGTCGAACACCGCCACGTCGCCGCTCAACGTTCTGTTGCTGGCCGGGCTCATCGTGTTATCCGGGGCCCCGGTGGTCTCCGCGGGGCTACTGTTCGTGGCCGCGCTCGCCGCGACAGGTGCGGCCCTATCCGTGATCTGTGGGCGACTGGGGCGCAGCCAGTGGTGCGCCGCGATCGCGGTCAGCCTACTGGCGGTGAATCCACTGCTCATCTCCACGATCGGGATGGAGACGTACCTGGCTCTCGCGCTGGTCGCGGCTGCGGGGGCTACTGTGGTCGCTCGACGTTCGGTGGCCACCGGGTTGGTGTGCGGGCTGTTGGTGCTGACTCGCGCCGATCTCGCCGCGTTCGCCGCCGCCGCACTCATCGCCGTGATCGCAAGCTCGCCTGCTCGAACGAGGGTGCGGCGAGGTGCGCAGGTCATCGGCGTCGCCAGCGTTGTCGCCCTGCCGTGGTTCGCGTGGTCGTGGTGGTGGCTTGGTTCCGCGATCCCGGACACGCTGCTGTTCAAGGTCAGCGAGGTCTGGGGATCCGACATGTCCTTCGCCAACGGGTTGTGGCATTACGAGCGCGGCTTCCCGCTGACCGTCGCACTATCCGTGGTGCCCGCCGCCGCCGGACTTGCCGTCCTGGCCGGGTGCAGCGCCCTAGGCGTCCACCGGCGGGGTGGGCCGACGAGCCTGCTGGCCTTGGTATGGGGACTCGGCGCGATCCTGCACATCACGATCTACCTGCTGCTGGCGCCGCCGCCGTATCACTGGTATTACGCCCCGGCGATTGGGGCGTTGAGCATGCTCGCTGTGCTGGGCATAGGCGGGCTGCCCCGCGGACTGCGATCGACCGGATCAGTAATCAGTGCCCTCCTGATCGCCGCAACGGTGGTGTTCCTCGCCGCGCGGCCATGGACAGTAATGCCTATCTCGAGCAATTGGGCCTCGGCTGCTGAGTACGCGGCTCTGGCCGCGAAAGCCCCCTCGGGCACTACTGTGGAGGCATTCGGAGAGATTGGCACGGTCGCCTACTTCTGTGACTGCACCGTTGTCGACCGGTTGTCCGACCGCGCGCAGGTCGCCGATCTCCTGCGCGCCAAGCGAGCGGCGGCAGGTCCGGTCATGCGGACCCTGCTCGACTGGAACTACTACCGGTTCAAAGCCGGCCCACCCATCAAGCCGCTCTACAAATTCACTTTCGCCGAGGACCCCACCGGGGTCCATGCGACATCATGGCGGCCCTACTCCGGGCAGATGGTGGTCCGACCCGCCGGGTAACCAGCACCGTTCTGCGAGGCTGCTGCCGATGGCTAATCTGACGGTCATGCGCGCGGTGGTCACCGGTGGTGCAGGTTTCATCGGTTCCCACATCGTCGATGCCCTCATCGACGTCGGCACGGAGGTGCTGATCGTCGATGACCTGAGCCGAGGCACACGGGCCAACGTGGACAGCGCGATATGCCGTGGGGCCCGCCTGGCAGAGCTGGATGTCCGCGACGGTGTCGCCGTCCATGCGGCATTCCAGCCCTTCCAGCCAGAGCTGGTGTTCCACCTTGCGGCCCAGGTCGACGTGCGGGCCTCGATGGACGCGCCAGCGCATGATGCGGCGATCAACGTGCTCGGTTCGGTCAACGTGTTCTCCGCCGCTCATACCGTCAGCGCGCGTCGGGTGGTGAACACCTCGACCGGTGGTGCGATCTACGGCGAGACCGACGTGATACCCACTCCGGAGGCCGTTCCCGCCGATCCAGTCTCGGCCTACGGGCTGAGCAAGCTCACCGCGGAGTGCTACGCCCGCTGGTTTCGCCGGATGCACGGGCTGGACGTGGTCACGTTGCGCTACGGCAACGTCTACGGTCCTCGGCAGGATC
>JALZCN010000601.1 GCA_030863045.1 Actinomycetota bacterium
GGCCGGAGGTGGTGGCCACGATGCGCCGCTATCTGGAGCAGGTCGCCTGCGTGCTCCGGCCGGGCAGCGTCAAGGGCGCCGACCTCGCGCTGCGTTCCTTCGCGGCGTTCCTGGCCAAGACCGCACCAGAGGTCACCTCCACCGCCCAGGTCACCCGTCGCCACGTGGAGGACTACAAGCCCTGGTTGGCCAAAAGACCCGGACAGCACAAGGCCCGGTTGACCACCGCCATCATCGCCCACCGGCTGGGCACCCTGCGGATGTTCTTCGTCTGCATCGAGGAATGGGGCTGAAACGAGGCACCCGCACGGGTGCCGATGTTCCCCGGCGACCTGCCCAGACAAGACCACCCACTGCCCAAGGCCCTCGACGATGCAGCCGCCGCCAAGCTGCTCCGCGCCGCTCAAGCACAGCCCAGGATGCTGATTCAAGTCACCGTCGAAGTCCTCTTGCCGACCGGCCTACGGGTCAGCGAATACACCAGCCTGCGTGCAGATGCGGTCGTCCATATCGGCACCGGACCCTGGCTGCACGTTCCGGTCGGCAAGCTCCGCGAAGACCGCTACCTTCCCCTTGCACCCACAGCTGGTCGCTCTCATCGACGACTACCGGGCCGCGCACATCTCGGCCGAGCATCCGCTGCTGCTGCCGCGGGAGAACCGACGGGCACTGGACCGGCACACCGTCACCCGCTTCCTGAACAAGGCCGGCGCCGCCGCCGGACTGCCGCACATTCACCCCCACCAGCTGCGGCACACCCTGGCCACCCAGGCCATCAACCGCGGCCTCAGCCTGGAGGCGATCGCCGCGATGCTCGGTCACCGCAGCCTGGACATGACCCTGCGCTACGCCAAGATCGCCAACCGAACCGTGGCTGATGAGTACTTCACCGTCACCGACAAGGTCGACGCCCTCTACCGACGAGCCCAGGCACTGCCCGCAGATACTCTCAGACCGAAAATGACCCGGCTGCGCCGCGAGCACCACCGACTGCTCGACAACGGCCACTGCACCAGACCCACCAAGCTCGACTGCGCCTTCCAGTCCATCAGCGAAACCTGCACGTTCTTCCAGACCAGCATCGAGTTCCGACCCACCCTCCAGGCCCAACACGACGACGCCGCGACCAAGGACCAAGACCACCGCGCCAAGCTCTTCGACGACCTGCTCAACAAGCTCGACGACAGCGAAGCATCATGAACCCCTTGACACCGATCACCCGCATAAAGCCGCTGTCCGTGCGCGGGTGCCGGTCCTGCATGTCGATGCACTGGCATGAATGGGAACCGGTGTCGGTAGACCTGGGGCGTGTCGACCAAGACACGTCGTCGGGCCCGGACGTCAATACTCATGCCACGCGACGGTCGGCGACGCCAGGCGTTAAAGAGCTCCAGGGGTATCCCGCATGGGCTCCTGTGCGGGAATCTCCACCGAGCAGGCATATGGGACCCTGCCGCGCTCTAGTCCTCTGACCTGAGGCGTTCCCGGTAGGGGTTCGGCTTGCGAGACGCCGCCGAGGTGGCGTTGCTGCCCCCGTGGAAAGCGACAGCGGCGCTGGTCAGTCGGCGCTCGTCGGCGAGGCGCCGTACTCCTCATCGGTGACGTGGCGGCCCCAGGTGACGGGGCTGCCGGACTCGTCATTCTGCTGCATCGCGATGTGGACCATGAACCGGCTCGGGGCCGCGCCGTGCCAATGGTTCTCCTCTGGCTCAAAGAACACGCGGTCGCCAGGACGGATGATCTCGACCGGACCGCCCTGGCGCTGGCATAGCCCCACCCCTCGGTGACGAAGATCGTCTGGCCGTGCGGGTGGGTGTGCCAGGCGGTGCGCGCGCCGGGCGTGAAGTGCACGGCGGCGGCGGCGAACGTTGAGCTGCCGGCGGGCGCGGGGACGGCGTCAATGTAGACGTCGCCGGTGAACCAGTCGGCGGGGCCTTTCTGGGTGTCGATGCTGCTTCGGGTGATCTGTATGAGGGCCCGCTTCCCGTGAGGGGTCAGGC
>JALZCN010000670.1 GCA_030863045.1 Actinomycetota bacterium
CCGCAAGGCGCCCACCCGGCTACCCTGGGCAGCACCGGATTGCCCAATCCCGGCAATAAAAGACGTCACAGCAAGGAACGGCCCATGGCCAGCGACGGTCAGCGCCCGGAGTTGGATGTCGCCGCGATCGCCGACCGCGCCGCCACAGACGCCGGCACCGCGTCCCCGGCCTTCCTGGACGGCTACATCGAAATGCTCGCCACGGTCAGTGCAACCGGGCGGCGACTGGCCCGCGACGAACTCGACACCCGACGCGTACTGGGAGCCACCGCCGCCGAGCACAACGTCCCGCTGCGCGCGCTGGTCGACCTCTACCTCAGCGCGAACTGGCTGACCTGGCGCCAACTCCCCACCGTCACCACGGCCAACGGCAAGACGGTACACGCGGTCGCCGAAACTATCTTGCGAGCCGCCGACGACGCCATCGTCGCCCTCGCCGAGGGCTACGACCAGGCGCAGCGCCACCTGATGCGCCAGGAGGAGGCACAGCGCCGGGAGTTCATCGACGACCTGCTCAACGGCCGCAGCGACCTCGGCCGGCTGGCTGAAAGGGCCGAACGCTTCGGGCTCCGCCTGACCGGTCACCACATCGTCACCGTGGCTCAAGCGGAACGCACTTTCACCGACGGTGACCCCGCGACCCGCCGCGTCGAGTCGAGTCTGGTGGCCCGCTTCGGTGCCCGAGACGTCCTGGTCACCACCAAGGAGGGGATACTGATCTGCGTCACGCCCGCTGCCGTCGCCGAGATGCCCGCAGAGTTCACCCGCCAGGTGGAGGGCGTGTTGGGAATTGACCAGCGTTGGTGCGTTGCCGTGGGCCGCCAGCACACCGGGCCTAGTGGCGTGGTGCGCTCCTATGAGGAAGCCCGTGCAAGCCTTGAGCTGGCAGCCTCGCTGGGCCTCACCGCGCGCCTGGTCAACGCCACCGAACTGCTCGTCTTCCAGGTCCTGCTCCGCGACCGGGCCGCCATCACCGATCTCGTCGCCACCGTCCTGAGGCCGCTGGAGCAAGCACGTGGCGGAGCGCAGCCACTCATCGACACACTCGCTGCCTTCTTCGCCTCCAATGGGATCGTCGCCGCCGCGGCACGCCGGCTCTACCTCAGCGTCCGCGCCGTCACCTACCGACTCCAGCGCATCAAACAGCTCACCGGCCACGACATCGCCGAGCCGACGCAACGATTCACCCTGGAGGCAGCCGTGCTCGGGGCACGACTGCTCGACTGGCCGCATCGACCACTGGATCCTACGAACTGAGCACGGCCCGGGTCAGCCCGGGTTAGTGTCCGAACGGGATTGCCGATGAGGTGGCCTTCTTGCCGTAGTAACTTGTGTCATTGCCGAGTTCCACTGTTCGATGAGCTGTAGACCGTTATGGATGTCCCGGCGTAGTTCGGGGTTAGGTTAGGCAGGTAGTCGGCAATGAACGCTGGGCAGACCGCGCGGCCAGGTGTTCAATGCCTGAATTGAGTGCGCTCAAGCCGACATCACCCATCGGGTTACGCGATCATCAAGGCTACCTTCTCCAACCTGATTGACGGCTCCCTGGCCCATCTACCCTCAGGGCGGTTCGCGCGAGCTCCGCCTGGGTGAGCTGCGACAAGCTACAAAGGGATCAACCCGAGGCTCATCACGGATCGAGGCTAAGCCGGGGTGACCTTGCGGACGTAAAGCAAGATGTCACCCTTCTCCACCGCGTCGATCTTGTGGCATTGACTCGGTACAACTAACCGCTTCGGACTAACCTGAGCACGATATCGGGCAGATGCCTCGGCGAGCCACCGACCTCGTCGGGTTCCACCGGCCGTTGCGCGATGCCAGCCCAGCCTCCGGAGTGAGCAGGTCCTCGACCAGTTCGACCACCGCAGGGATCGTAATGGCCATGCCCAGCAGGCGGCCCGCGGTTTCGGAGGACACCACAACGGAGTTGGCGCCGGACTGTCGCAGCAAGTGCACGTTCTCCCGCTCGCGCACCGCTGCAACGATGTGTGCCTTCGGCGCCAGTTCCCGGGCAGTGAGGGCGATCAGCACTGCGGCGTCGTCTCGGTTGGTGGCGATCACCACGGCACGTGCCCGGGCCACCCCGGCCAGACGCAGCACATCGGAGCGGGTGCCGTTGCCGTGCACCGTTACCAGGCCGCACGTGTTGGCTGCCTCCAGCGCGCTGCGGACTGGAGAAGTTGGACAGGCCAGCAGATCAAACAGGCCCCTAACCGTCCGGCCGAACACCACACCCTGACAAGCTACAAAGGGATCAACGCCACAGCTCATTCATGAATCGAGGCTAAGACTGCACTCAGGACCTGACGTCGAATGAGCAATGGTTAGCGCAGACGGGAATTGGTGTTGGCCGTTGATCGGTCGTCAGGGGTTGGTCGCGGCCATGGGTGCTGAATTTACGGGCGACCATCCACACCATTTCCGGTTGAGTTGGGGCGTGTCCTGTGCCAGCTCGGCGACTTGTGTATCGGCGATAGCCACTGCGGTCGATGGGAGGCCCAGAAGTGTTGGACTCGATGGTCGTAGAAGCTCATCAGGGCACGGTGGGCGGGCTGTTCGTCCACACCGGTGAGAAGCCAGCCCAGCAGCACACCCGCGGCAAGCATGGCCGCGCTTTGTTCAAGGGGACCGGCGCCGAGGTCCTGTAGATGTCGCATGAGCACGTAGCCGACGGTTTGGTGGATGAGGTACAGGCCGTAGGAAATGCCGGCGATCCATCGCACGGTCATTCGCAGCGGACCGGGTATCCACCGGTCCCAATCGGGGACACGAGCGGCGAGGCAGATCACAGCAATGCCGCAGAACACACCGATCGTCGCGTTCCAGTCCTCGGACCACCCATCCGGGCCCGGCACTAGGGTGTGTACGACCTGCCCGAGCAGGCACGTGGTGATCAATGCCAGGAAATGCGTGCGCGTTAGTCGCCCGTTCGCCCACAGCCAGATCGCGACACCGGCGATGAACAGGTGAACACGGTGAAAGCCGAATCCGTCAACGACCATTCGGTAGGGCTCCGGCGGTCCACCCGCACGCACCGGCCATAAGATCAGCGGCAGCAGCACAGCGGTCCACAGCACCGCCCGCAACGCCCGGCCATGGCCCCAGCGCGATCGCCACAACAGGGCGGCCACCGTGAAGCCCATCAGCTGTAGCGGCAGCGTCCAGTAGGAACCGTCGAGGAACGGGAACTCCTGCGGTTTCCAGTGCCCCAGCAACAGCAGGTTTCCCACAAGCTCGCGCTTGCCGGGGGTGTACCAGTCGGTTGGGGCGAGATAGCGCACAGTCGCCCAGGTCACGACGACCGCGGCCAGAAACGCCGGCACCAACCGCGCGACCCGACCCCACCAGTACCGGCCGGAAGGTTGGCGTCCCACCGTCGCGGACGTGAAATACGCCGACACGACCAGCAGCAGACTCGCCCCAACCTGATGGGGGAAACTAAACGGGCGCGGCGCCAACTCGGGGTGGACCACCGGAGCCACGTGCGTCGCGTGGTAGATCACCACCAACAGCACAAAACCGCTGCGCAACAAGTCCCAGCTGACCTGACGCCGACCGCCAGCATGCCGCACGCGCGTAACGCCGGGCTCAGGGCTACCAGGGCTGCGGTCATCATTCACCGGTGGACTCCAGGTTGTCTGGCAACACATCTGTACCGACTGCCGACCAGGCTTCCCGGCGCACCAGCGCAGCAGGCTACAAGCCAGCCAGGCTCGACACGCCCGTGACCTCGGGATGGTCGGGTGATTCCAAAAAGGTCACTACCGGTATCCGCGGGGCTGCGTCGGACGTCTGGACTGACGATCCAGCGACGGCTAGTAAGACCAGAGTGGGCCTCTAGCGTGGATAGCGGCGCTAGTTGGCCCTGGTACTGCGCGCGGTTTTCTTGGTTCGGCTCTGCTACTCCGGAGCCACTGCTGCTGAGGCGATGTGCGCCAAGTTCACCGTCGCCCCGCGACGCGGACGCAGCCATGGTGCACGTCATCCACGCGTTGGTCGCGTCGCGGGGAGTTGTGGTTGGGCAGTGTCCTTAGCTTCCGTGTGGCTGGTGGGTGGGTGGATGAACAGCGCGCCGGCCAGGGCACCGAGGGCGATGACCCCGGTTATGGCGGTGAGTGCTCCGTAGGCGGTGGCCTTGGTGTCCAGGATCCCGCGCTCAATTGTCGGGCGGGGATCGGGGATCCTGACGCCGAATCCCTCAGCGACGGCCGTGTCCTTGATCGCCTTGTTGTGCGCGTTCGCATCGAGGTACGCAGCCCCCGACCAGCCCGCGACCATCTCGAACAGCAAGGCAATGACCGCCATCGCCGCGGCCACCCGCCTCAACCACGACGTGATGAGGTGATAAAGCAGGTACGTGCCATCAGGTGTTGGGGCGCCACTGTGGTGTGCACTCACCGCCGGCGGTGACGCCCCGGGCAGTTGTTTGGCCTGGTCGGACTCGGCGGGGGAAATGCGGTCCCGCTCGCGCAGCTCAACTAGCCGATCCAGCTCATCGACCACGCTCGGTTTGCCCATCCACCGTCGCTGCGCCGCTCACAGGCTCCTGCTTGTCGGTCACGGCGACCCCGTCGGCGGCTGGTCGGTGCCGGTCGTCGGGTTGGCCCCGGTCAGGTTCTGGCACTCCGGCGTCTGATCAACGGCGGCGCGCAGCTGCGGGTCGACGGTGAGGTCATTGAGTACCTGGGTGCGGTTGCCCAGTGCGCCCAGGACATTGCCAGCGGCACTGACGGCCAGTGCGGTCGCGCCCACGTCGTTGGGGTCAGCTTGGTTAAGTTGCGCCACCGCCTCGTCGAGGTCTTCGCGCAACTGGGTGAGCTGGCTGCGCATGTTGTCAAAGACCCGCTGCCCGTTGTCCACCGGCGGGGGCCCCATCGATGACAGTTGGTCGATTGCCTGTTGGGTGGCGCTTCGCGCGGTGCCCAGATAGTCGATGTAAACCTGCCGCGTCGCAGCGCGGTTGCCAAGGTCGGGCTGGGGCGGCGCGCCGAGCCGGTCGAAGGCCGGCTGCAGCGACTGGCACGTCGACCTGGTCCAGTCGAGGGTCGCTGGCTGCGGTTGGGCCGGCGGCGCCGAGGTCACCGCGGGCGGGGCAGGCGCCGGGGACGGCGCGGGAGCTGCGTTGTTGGCACACCCCGCCACCGCCAGCCCAACAGCGGCCACGAGCACGACAAGCCGATAACGCAGCAGCGCGCCCCGAGCAGTGTTTGTAGTTTGCTTCACAAGTGCTCCTATGTCCTGTGCTGGATTTGGTGGTATCTGGCCGCATCAAGCTCACCAACCGGATCCTCGTCGGGGTCCGGCTCGGCTCGCTGTCTGGAGCGGGAGACTCGGGTATCAGCTGTCGCGGCGAAGGGATACGCCAGGGCAGCCGTTAGCGCGGCGGGATGCCGAGTCAGTTCTTCTTGAACGTGTCCTTGGCGGCGTCTTTGGCATCGGTCGCGCTGTCCTTGACGTTCTCGCCGGCCTGCTTGAGACGGGCCTGCGCGTGGTCGGCCTGACCC
>JALZCN010000682.1 GCA_030863045.1 Actinomycetota bacterium
CTGACGGAAATACGTGACGTCGACCGACGGGACGGCGACCGGGAGGGGGAGGTGCCCGATGGCCGAAAACCTGGACTGGGTACCGTCCGGCATTGACACGGCAGTGCCCAACGCAGCCCGAGTATACGACTGCTGGCTGGATGGAGCCCACAACTTCGCGGCCGACCGGGCAATGGCCAGCAAGATCCAACAGGTCATGCCTGAGATACGGGACGCCGTCCGGATCCACCGGTCTTTCCTGCGCAGAGCCGTTCTTTTCATGATTGACTGCGGAATCCGTCAGTTTCTCGACATCGGCTCTGGCATCCCCACTGTCGGTAATGTCCACGAGGTCGCGCAGCGCGCCAATCCAGAATGCCGAGTCGTTTATGTCGACAAGGAGCCGGTCGCGGTCGCGCACAGCGAACTGCTGTTAGCGAATAACGACCGGGCTGCCGCGATCCAGGCGAACCTGCGCGACGTCGAAGACATCGTCGACCACCCTGAGGCCAAACGTCTGCTGGATTTCGATCAGCCGATCGGCCTGCTGATGCTGCTAGTGCTGCATTTTGTCCCGGATTCTTGGGACCCGGTGGGCATTCTAGCTCGATACCGGAACAGGCTCGCGCCCGGCAGCTATCTCGCGCTCGCCCATGTCACAGCCGACGGCAACCCTGCTGGATTAACCAAAGCAGTTCAGCTTTACAAGTCCACCCCAGAACCGCTGCATCTCCGCAGCCATGGCGAGGTGCTGCCCTTCTTCAATGGGTTTGAGCTAGTCGAACCGGGACTGGTGGGCTGTGCGTTCTGGAGGCCTTCGGGACCGGGTGACATCTCCGACAGCGCCGAGATGAACACGCTGCCCTACGGGGGTGTCGGCCGCAAGTTGTGACCAAGCGGCTCAGCCATGTTGAGCCGACTCCGTAGGCGCTGCGCGCCATTCTGAGGGCTGACATGGGATGGTTGTCAGCGCTGCAGGTCGTCCTTCGAATCTCGGCCTGTAGGCATACGTCGGGCGGCTCCCGCTCGGTGCACAACGTGATCAGGTGTCGGGGAAGTCGGGGGTGACCATGACGCGGAGGGCGTTAGGGACGATGCTGATGCGCACTGGGGTGCGTCCGCGGATCTCGCCGTCGATGTCGAGCGGCAGCGGTGGGTCGGTTTCCAGCCGCAACGCGTCGGTGGCGAGGAACGGCGCATCGGTGAGGGTGCGGCGCCGTCCGGTGAGGATGTGGCGGAGGGTGGCAACCAGCAGGTGCCGCCGTGCGTCGGCGCCGAGGGCGTAGGCGAGCAGCAGCCGATCGTCGGCGCTGGCGTCGCCGGTTATCGGTATACCGGCGTGGAAGCTTCCGTTAGCGATGTTGAGCTGGTGGGTGCCCAGTTGACGGATGTGCCCGTCGCGGGTGGTGATGCGGGCCTGGAACGGTTGGTGCCCCGGTAGCCGGGTCAAGGCGGTGAGTGGGTAGGCGGCCCGGCCGGCCAACCGTTTGAGGCCGGCCGGCACGTGGGCCGCGACCTGCGCGGACACGCCGAGGGAGACAAGGTTGGCGAACAGGTGATCGCCGGCTCGGCCCAGATCGACGTCGGCGACCTTCCCATCGGTGAGTACGGCGATGGCGGCGGTGAGGGTGAGCGGGATGCCAAGGGTGCGGGCGAAATTGTTGGTGGTGCCCAGCGGCAGTACACCCAGGGCCATGTCGCGGTGGGCGAGGTTGCGGGCGGCTTCGCTGATGGTGCCGTCCCCGCCGCCGGCGATGAGCAGGTCCGGTTGGCGGGCGATCGCAGCGGTGAGGGTAGTGGTGAGCTGACCGGGTTGATCGACACCAAAGCAGTCCAGCAGTTCGAAACCGGCCGCGGTCAGCTGATCATAGGTGCTGCGGTAGTGGCGCTGGCCGCGTCGAGAGCGGGTGTTGATGACCAGCACCGCGCGCCGGTCCCGGCGGATCGCCTTCAGCAGATCCGTCTTGCTGCGCATCGGTGAGGTGTCTTCAGCGTGCCGCTGCAGCCGGCTCCGCGAAGGTGACCGTGACGTTGGTGAAGCCCAACGAGCCGGCCAGCGTGGTGAGCATCTGGCGGGTGTTCTCCTCGCCACGCCGGGCCAGGCCGCTGGCCTTCGCAGCGTTGTTCAGCCTGGCCTGCGCGAGCCGGTAGAGCTCTTGCTCGCCGGTTGGGCTGTCCTGAAACACGCCGGCAATCCGGTTCACGAGCCCACGCTCGCGGCCGACCACGCGGCTCGCGGCCGGGTCGACGACGGCAGGCGCCAGCTGCGGGGTGGGCAGGGCGATGGTGACCGAGCGTCGGTCCGGGGACACCGTCACCCGGTCCGCGCCGACGTTGGCGAAGTCGACCGTCGCGTCGACCGAGCCGATGCCGAGAAAGGTGGTGCGTTCGCCGCTGATCAGCGACGGTACGCGTGGAGTGTCGTGCTCGACGTCCACCACAACCTGGAAGGTGCCGGTCGCGGCACGGTATTGCGACAAATCTTGCAGCGCCAGCAGCAGCGGCGCGGGGCTGTGGTCGATGGTTTGCTGCGCGAACGGGTTGCTCCAGTTCGGAAGTACGTCCACGAACTGCGCAGAGACCGGCACCACGACCGCGATCCCGACGGCGGCAGCCAGCAGCTTCCGGCGGGATGGCCTACGGCGGGCCGATCCGCCCTGCAGCCGGGCCGAGTGGTCGACTGTTTCGCGCTCAAGCAGCTGGGGCATCTGAATCTCCCACGGTTGGTTCGACGCTTTCGGTGGGCGCGTCAGTAGACCCCAGACCCACCGTCAACAGATCCAGGGCCGCTGTCAAGCGCTCGTTCCGTTACTTCCGATCGAAATGCTATGACGCTACGTGATGCGACGTCACCGTACGGTGAGGTTGCCGCCAGAGCTGGCG
>JALZCN010000691.1 GCA_030863045.1 Actinomycetota bacterium
GGACGTGAGCGGGAAAACGATGACCCACTGCGTCCCCAACACGCACGTGCGCGTCGCGTAATACGCAAGCGGGCGGCGGGATCGACGGGCTCCTCGGTCCCGCCGCCGCGCTGACCGTCAGGTCACGTTACCGCCGGCCCGGCCTTGTCGCTGCCGGACATCCTCGCCAGAAACTCGTGGCACTTGGCGGCCCGTTCTGAATCCTCCTTCATCACCTGACGGAAGAAATCCGCGATATCAGTCAGGCCGGCGTTGTCCGCGTCGCGGACGTACTGGCCGTAGTCGTGTCCTGCCTTCAGCGAGTGGTATTGGACCGAGATCAGGTCGAATGTCACGTCGTCGAAGCCCGTCTCACCGGTTGCCATGAGCCCTCCAGGGGTCGCGTCCAGTCCTGATAGCCGGACTTACCCGGTCAGCCCAGCGGCTACACCGATCGCGCCCAATTCCTGGCGACCACACCACTGAATGCCTACAGGACGACGTTGACCAGCCGGCCCGGGACCACGATGACCTTGCGGGGCTCCTCGTCGTCGATCAGTGTGGCGCTGCGCAACTGCGTCAACGCCGCGGCACGTACCTCCTCCGCACCGGCCGAGCTCGGTACCACCACCCGGGACCGGACCTTGCCGTTGATCTGGATCGGGTACTCCACGGTGTCCTCGACCAGGTAGCGTTCGTCGGCCGACGGCATCGGCCCGTGCGCCAGCGACTCGGCATGGCCTAGCCTCGACCACAGTTCTTCGGCGACGTGTGGGGCCACCGGCGCCAGCAGCAACACCAGCGGTTCGGCCACCGCTCTCGGCGTTCCGCGGCTCGAGCCGTACACCTTGGTGACGTAGTTGTTCAGCTCGATCAGCTTGGCGATCGCGGTGTTCAGTCGCAGCGCGGCGTAATCGTCACGGACCCCGGCGATGGCCCGGTGCAGCGCTCGTAGGGTGTCCCGGTCGGCCTCTGGATCCAGCGGGGTGTCCACCACTCGAAGTTCACCGGTGGTCTCGTCGACCAGATTGCGCCACAGCCGCTGCAAGAACCGGTAGGCTCCGACGACGTCCTTGGTGGCCCACGGTCGCGAGACATCCAGCGGTCCCATGGACATCTCGTACACCCGCAGCGTGTCGGCGCCGTAGGCGTCGCTCATCGCATCGGGCGACACGGAGTTGCGCAGGCTCTTGCCCATCTTGCCGTACTCGCGCCGGACTTGCTGGCCACGCCACGTGTACCGGCCGTCGGGCTCCTCCACCACTTCCTCGGCAGGGACGTACACGCCGCGCGCGTCGGTGTAGGCGTAAGCCTGGATGTAACCCTGGTTGTACAGCCGCCGGTAGGGCTCCTCGGACGACACGTATCCCAGGTCGTAGAGCACCTTGTGCCAGAACCGGGAGTACAGCAGGTGCAGCACCGCGTGCTCCACGCCGCCGACGTAGAGGTCCAGCCCACCCGGGTCGTCCGGTCCGTGCAACTGTGGCCGCGGGCCCATCCAGTACCGCTCGTTGATCGGATCACACAGTTGCTCGGAGTTGTCCGGGTCGATGTAGCGCAGCTGGTAACAGCATGATCCCGCCCACTGCGGCATCACATTGGTGTCCCGGCGGTAGGTCTTGATGCCATCCCCCAGGTCCAGCTGTACCTGCACCCAGTCGGTGGCCTTGGCCAGCGGGGGGGCGGGTTCGGAGTCGGCGTCGTCCGGGTCGAACGTGGTCGGCGAGTAGTCAGCCACGTCGGGCAGCTCGACGGGCAGCATTGATTCCGGCAGCGGGTGCGGCTGGTCGTGTTCGTCGTAGACGATCGGGAACGGCTCGCCCCAGTACCGCTGCCGGGCGAACAGCCAGTCGCGCAGCTTGTACTGCACGGTGCCCTCGCCGGATCCATTGGCCTCCAGCCAGTCGGTGATCGCTTTCTTGGCCTCCTCGACGCCCAGCCCGTCCAGGAACGAGGAGTTGATCGCCGGGCCGTCCCCGGTGTACGCCTCGCCGTCGAAGCCATCAGGCGGTGCCACCGTACGCACGATCGGCAGCCCGAACGCGGTGGCGAAGTCCCAGTCGCGCTGGTCCTGCCCCGGCACTGCCATGATCGCGCCGGTGCCGTAGCCCATCAGCACGTAGTCGGCGATGAACACCGGGATCTGCTCGCCCGTGGCGGGGTTGGTGGCGTAGGCCCCGGTGAAGAC
>JALZCN010000012.1 GCA_030863045.1 Actinomycetota bacterium
GACCCTAAGTCGTGTCGAGGAAGGTCTTCTACAACGACAGTTTTGGCTGGGCGACCGAAGTGCGCTGCCTACGCAACCACACAGTGCGGGTGCCGTCTCGGTACATCCGCACTCGGGACAGCTCCCAACCCGCGAACTCAGCCTGTACAGCGAGCTGGGTCGCCGCGGTCCGCCGGGAAACCTCCCGCGGCAGCCGCAGCGGCTGGTACTCCCAATCGAGGCCATCACCATCAACTGTCTCGATCATCACACCACCCGTTCAGGATCGATCACCTGCAGTCCTGCGCCTGACGCGGAGACGACCAGGACCCGGCCGCTGACCGGGTCGACTGCAACCGCGTCAGGTTGATGAACAGTGGGGAACCGGTGGATTAACACCGGCTCGCCCCCTGCCACGTTGAGCCCGACCACCTCGTCGCGGGCGGTCAGGGTCACCCATGCCAGGTCCCGCTGGCTGTCGTAGGCCAGCGCGTATGGCCCCCCCGGCAGGGGAAAACGTTGCCGCAACACCGGTGGGTCGCCGGCGAAGGCCAGCAACTCGCCATCGCGGACATCGGTCACCAGCATCCGGCCGAACCGGTCGGCCACCGCATCGGCAGCACCGTTTCCTGCCTGTAGCGCCGGGCTGATTTCGCCGGACGCCAGATCCACGACAGTCACCGCATTACGCGCACGGTCGAGCACCCCGACCTTGGTTTGGACCGGGGAGCCAACCGGATTTCCGGCAGGCACCAGGCGGGAGGCGGCGGTGAACCCGGGGATGGTCGTGCGCGGTCGGTCCTCGTCGAGCACAGCCAGCCGGTCACCCAGCGCAACCACGGTTGCGCCGCCCACCGTAAGCGATCCAGCGACCGCGCTGTCGAAATTGACTGCGCTCGGTGTCCCACCGTCGAGCGGAACCCGGATCAGCGTCCCCGGAGCGGTGACCGGGACGAGCAGCGGTCCACCCTCGGCAGCGAGCACAAGATCTGCAGCCGGGCCAGGGAGCGGTATCTGCCGTGGTGGCGCGGTACCGTCCAGCCACCTCAACAGCAGCCGCGGTGGGTCGACCAGCGCCACTGCCACTGTCGCCGAGTGGGGATCGACCACCATCTCGGTTGCCGGCGAATCAAGCGGCACGACGGTGCCAGCAGGGACCGGACCATCGAGGGGAGCCGATGCGGGCCCGGCAGGGACGAAGGCTCGCTGCGCGTCCGAGGTCCGCTCGGTGCTGCATCCTGACACCAACCCGGCGACGACCAACGCAGCGGAAAGTGCCGCTCGCAGGGCACCGGGCACACCGACCTCCTCCTCGGTAGGGGGGCGAGGCGTGGGGTCAAGCATTCCTGACGTGACACCCCCGCGTCACCCCCAGGCAGCCGGTTGTTTGCGTTATCCGCTAAATGGACGGGTGCCGAGCTGACTGGCTGCAGTGCTCTATCGCCGAACCGTAACCAGTTCGGGGCGGGCATCATCCCCGCGTTGCGGATAGCGTCACCGGCTATGACCGACGGTCGACATCGTGCTGCCGTGCCTAGACGAGGCCGAGGCGTTGCCGGATGTGCTGGCCGCGAGGCCTGACACCGCTGCGGTCGCGGCTGCCTGGGACGCGACCGTGGTGTCCGAACCGCGGCGCGGCTACGGCGCGGCGGTGGATGCAGGCTTGCTCGCCGCGACCGCAGATCTCGTCGGCGTGCTGATGCCGATGGCTCGATGCAGGGGATCAGCCTAGCGGCCGTTCCGGGTAGCCCAGCTCAATTGCGCTGACGTCATCCAGCGCGGCCCGGATTGCGGGGGCCAACTCCACCTCCTCGGCGGCCAGCGAGCCGGCCAGCTGGGTGGCATCCCGGGCGCCGACGACCGGAGCGACCACCCCAGGCCGGTCTCGTACCCACGCCAGGGCGACTTCCAGGGGGGACGCGCCCAACCCATCGGCTGCGGTGACGACGGCCTGCACGATCCGGTTCGCCCGGTCGGTGCGGTGGTGCTCGACGTAGCGTGCATAGTGTGGCGACGCCGCCCGGGAACCGGACGGGGTGCCGTTGCGATACTTACCGGTGAGCACCCCACGGGCCAGCGGCGCCCACGGCAGCAGGCCCACCTCGTGGTAGGCCGCCGCCGGTACCAGCTCACGTTCCACCCCTCGCTCCAGTAGGGAGTACTCCACCTGGTTGGACACCAGCGGCACGCCGCAGATGGCCTTCGCGGTAGCCAGCTGCCAGCCGGTGTAGTTGGACACCCCGACGTAGCGGACCTTGCCTGAGCGCACTGCGTCGGTCACCGCGGACAACGTCTCCTCCAGGGGCACCACCGGATCCCACGCGTGCAGCTGCCACAGGTCGATGTGATCGGTGCGAAGTCGGTGCAACGACCCCTCCAACGCCGCCAGCAACGCGCCCCGGGAAGCACCGCCGCCGAATGGTCCATCGTCGCGGTGAGCCACCGCCTTGGTGGCGAGCACCACCTCGTTCCGGGGGATGATGTCAGCCAGCAGCTTGCCCAAGATCCGCTCCGACTCGCCCTCGTGGTACACGTCGGCGGTGTCGATCAATGTTCCGCCGGCGTCGACGAAGGCGACCAGCTGGGTGGCAGCCTCCTCGGCGTCGGTGTCATGACCCCAGGTCATAGTCCCCAGCGCCAGCCGGGACACTCGCAGCCCGCTGCGGCCGAGCAGACGCTGTCGCACGGACGTGCACGCTAGCGGGTGCGGGGACTGGCACCGCCACCGTAGGGTGCAGCCGCGTGAGCTGGCTGCAAGCCCTCGTCCTGGGCCTCGTCCAGGGCATCACCGAGTTCCTGCCGATCTCCTCGTCAGGGCACCTACGGATCGTCTCGGAGATCTTCTTTGGTGATGACGCCGGCGCGGCGTTCACCGCCGTGACCCAGCTGGGTACCGAAGCCGCTGTGCTGATCTACTTCGCCCGCGACATCGGCCATCTTGCCGCTACCTGGTTCCGCGGGTTGGGCTCGGCGCAGGTCCGCGCTTCACCGGATTACCGGATCGCCTGGCTTGTGATCATTGGCACCATCCCGATCGGTGTGCTGGGCTTTCTGTTCGAACGTCAGATCCAGACGTCGGGGCGCAACCTATGGATCATTGCCGGCAACTTGATCGTGTTCGGCCTGGTGCTGGCCGCTGCTGAGCATTACGGGCGGCAGCAACGTTCTCTGGAGCAGCTCACCGTCACCAGCGGGGTGGCGCTGGGCTTCGCCCAGGCTATGGCGCTGGTGCCCGGGGTGTCCCGGTCAGGAGGCACGATCAGTGCTGGTTTGTTCCTCGGGCTGACCCGGCCCGCTGCGGTGCGCTACTCGTTCCTGCTGGCCATCCCCGCGGTCGTCGCCGCAGGGTTGTTCCAGATACCCGATGTGTTCGCGGTCGGCGGGCCCGGTCTGCAGCCCTCGGTGGCCCAGATGGTGGCCGCCACCCTGATCGCGTTCGTAGTGGGTTATGCCGCGATCGCGTGGCTGCTGCGCTACGTGCAACGGCACAGCATCTACCTGTTCGTCTGGTACCGGTTGGGGTTGGGCGTCGTGGTACTGGTGCTGCTGGCCACCGGGGCGATCAATGCGACCTGACGCGCTCGTGAGGGCGTAAACAGTGTTC
>JALZCN010000061.1 GCA_030863045.1 Actinomycetota bacterium
GGTAGCGCAGCGCCACGGACATCACCGAAATCGCCAGCAGGATTCGGGTGGCCTCGTGCAACCAGCCAGGCTCCTCCACCGCGGACGGGACTGGCAGGACGCCGAGAACCGCGGGGCCCAGGAGCACACCGGCCAGCAGACCAAGTACTGGCTCCGATACGGGCAACCTCCGCAAACGTCCCGACAATGCAGCGACGGCAATGGCCAGTACACCGCTGCAGGCCAGCAAGACGTCGATCGTCACGCCCAACCACCACCCGCCACGAATACCGGCCAAGCAGCAGCTATCCGGGCCGGGGAGCCAAAATGATCATAGATCAGCGCCACTTCATACAACCTCACAGAAAACGGCGTCACACCGTTGCCGCATGGCACCGACGGCGGATAGTGCTGGCCGGCCGCCCGGATGGACGTCAGCGTCGGCGTCGACGACGACATGGTTGCCGGGCGACGAGGGACTGGAGTTCTTCGCGCACTGAGCATGGCCGATTCGGCTTCAGGAGACGGAGAGATCACGTAGTGGGGGTTCCGACCGGGAAAGGAAAACGCCGGACAGCGAGCGCTGATGTTGTTTGACGGTGGGTCCAGTGGTACGCCCTCCGTTGAGCGTCAGACCACAGTCACTGCGCTTCGCTGAGGTCACAGTCGCCGCCGATGCTCATCGACGTTAGATACCGGCTCGGCTTCGCCGACCTCGTGGGTCTGCCGCTCGCCGTTCCCGGTCCCTTAGGCGGCTATCTGTCCACCGGAGCATCTGTACTGCGCGACTGTTCGTCGGCCAGGATTATCGTCGACGCAGGCGGCCACCAAGGATCCCGCCGATCACTGCTAGCACAAGACCGACTAACAGCGACCAAAAGGTCGTCCACAACGTGGACGCGACGGTAAATCGGCCACCTGCACCGGGGTACCAGCCCAACGTGCTGGCGCCTTGCTCGACACCGGCGCGGAGTTTCGATGTCAGGTTCACCCCCCCTGGGATGATCTCCGTCAAGGAAAGCAGGAAGAGCAGACCCCAGGCGGTCGCTCCGTTAATGAGGCCGGCCAACGTCCCCCGCACTCCAGCGATTGCTCCGGCGATCAGCCCTGCCAGCAGCAAGGAAACGGCTGCGGAACCACCCAGGAGCCAGGCCAGGTTGTTACTAACCCAGCCGTTGCCAGCGCTGTATTCGATAGCCCACCAGAGCGCGTTAAGCAGCGCGAAGACCCCGAGCCCGATCACTACCCCGGCGATCACGGCGGTCCAACGCACCACGTCCGGAGCACGAGTGGTGACGACGTGGGTATCTTGCTGAGGGCGAATTTCTGTGGACGCCATATCCATTCCCTTCCTTCAGTCGCAACAACGGATACCCGGCGCCTGGGCCATACAAACGCATCGATAGAGCCCAATCAAGGACGTCTTGACCACTTGCCGCTCTCCGTCGGTCGTTGCGGGTGGCCGCATTCCCACCGCCAACGCCTCGTCGGGTCGGCGGGCCTCATTTCGTAAGGTTCTCGTTAGTTGGCACGGAGCGATTTCGGGCAACAGGTTGTGATTCAGCCACGGCGGAAGCGAGCGGAAAGCGGCCGCAGTACGGGGAGGACCGTCTGTGAGGACGTATCCTCATTTATAGGCTGGCAGTGCGCCTCGGCGACTCGCCGTCTGGCCCCGCCGTGGGGATGGCGGTGACTGGCTGCGGGCCTAACCGGGATCCCACCGCGACCAGCGCGTCGGGCGCGGGGAGCCAGACGGAGACGGAAGCTCCTCGACCCAAGAAGACGCATAGGCAGCGGCACGCACTGTGGCTCGTCGTCGCGGCCCTCATACTCGTCTATGTCGTCGGCGCCACTGGCAGGTCCGGCGGACCCGCCGATGTGTAAGTCGCAGGTTCGCTACTCACCCTGCTTCAGTTCAGTGGTCGACGCGGCGGCGGCCGTAGAAGCTGGCGACTAGCGCGATTCCGACAGCGGCGATGGCAACCTGCAGCACGATCTCGATCCAGTCGATGCCGGGGGTTACCGCGACCCCGAGGTTCTGGGCAAGCAGGGTGCCCAGGATCGCGCCGAGCCAGCCCAGGAGAATGGTCAGCCAGATAGGGATGTTTTGCTTCCCTGGCAGGACCAGGCGCGCTAGGGCACCGATGATCAAACCAACGATGAGTGCAGTGATAATGCCGGTGACGGTCATGTGCTTCTCCTCCCTGCTGGAGAGCGGCAACTCGGTCAGAGTGATCGCTCACAGAGTGCATGAGTGCTGGGGCAGACGGGTCGTCAAGTTGCGTAAGTGGAGTGCCCGGGGAGTGCGGGCAAGAAACTGACGCTTGTCTGACATTGCTACAGAGACCGCTCAACCAGTCAAATGTGGATCTCCCCGACCCAAGGCGAGGCGGGAAGGGCCGTTCGATTCGTAACGTCTTCGTTAGTTTGCTGTGCACGTGGTCGGGAATCTGTCTTCCAAGCTTGGCCCGCTATGGCCCGGATCCCATCAAATACCGAGGAGCACTCGTGAAACAGACCACGAACGCCACTTGGAGCGCCGCGTGGCGCCATCAGCTTGCCGTCCTGGTCACCGCCGCAGGGCTCACGGTCGCCGGCTGTGCCGACAACCCACCCAGCGCGCCGGCCCCAGCACCTCCCCCGCCCGCGGCCGCCACCACATTGCCAGCCGAACCGGCCCAACCGCAGCCAGCGACCCTGAGCTGGACCAGGTCGACGTGCCAAACGCTTCAGCCCGCCTTCAACCAGCTTGGCACGCCACCCCAGCCCGACCTCGGCAACCTCACTGCAACGCGGCAGGCCTACATCGACTATCTGACCAAGGCGCGAAACACCACTCAACAGGCCATCGACCGGCTCCCGTCGATCGGGGCCCCACCAGTGGACAACGGCCAGCAGGTCTTAGACACCATGCGCACTCAACTTACCCAGCTGCGCGAAGACCTCAACGATGCGTTGGTCAGACTCAACCAGGCCAACCCCAACGACGTAGGCGCGACCGGGTTGGCCCTTGGCGCGGCCAGCAACGTCCTGGGGGCGTTGGGCAACCGCGTCCAAGTGTTGAGCACTCTGGCCATCGACCCGCAACTGCGCGCGGCCCTCGAGCAGACACCGGAATGCCAGAACCTGTTTGGCGCCAGCGCGACGACCGCTCCCAACCCACCAACGACCTCACCTCAGCCGCCAGGCTGAGGATCCGGCACCTTGATCGCTTAGCCCGACGACCGTACGGACGCGCTGATTGCCGAGTTGCAGCGAGCCGTCGACCAACAGGTGGTGGCCGACTACCTCGGTTGGGACTTAAGGCCGAGGGGCGCGCTGCTAATCGTCAATGTGCCAGGCTGCCCGATCCAACCGGATAACTTATGGAGACGCTGACCTGGCGTTTTACCATGCCGCCGGGTCGGCGTCCCCACTGTCGCTGGATGAATTCCGAACTGTCTGCTTCGAAACCTGATCGAGGGGTGGAACTCAATGACTATTCGCTATGTTGCCGGTGTGCTTGCCATGGTGGTTGTTCCTCTGGTTGCCTGCGGCGAGGATCAGGCTGTCCGCGATCCTGAAACGCTGACTCCACCCACGGTGACACAGCCGGGTATAGGTGACCAGGGTGAAGGGGGCGCAGCCCAGGAGAGTCTTGAGGGTCGGCTCGGACAGCGGATTCAAGTCACCGGTGAGGTCGCCACGATTATTTCGGCAAACGCTTTCACTATTGGCGGTGACGAGATCGGAGAGAATCCCATCCTCGTAATGGGCGCCAATATGCCCGCGGGTCTTACGGACGGGGAGACCGTGCGAGTGAGTGGCACCGTTAAGGAGTTCCAGGTGCCCGGTTGGGAGCAGGATCTCGATCTGGACATAATCGACCAGGAGTTCGAGGACTTCGACGGCGACCCAGCAATTCAGGCCGACTCAGTCAGCAGAGCCTGACCGCAGTGGAAGTGCGCGGCATGCATGAGGCATATCGGATTTTCGGACAGGGTATGCTCGGTTCTTACGCTGCTGTGACGTTGTCGTAGTAGTGAGCTTCGGGTACCACTGGGTTTGGTAGCCGAAGCTCACTACTACGAAAGTCTTTGACGCGGCCAACGAGTCAACATCATCTTGTTCAGCCCTTAACCGAGCGCACGCTGATCCGACCCAACGCAACCGCCGCCAGGGCCGTAATCAGCGCTCCGAGCCCGTAAAAGTAGCCGAGCTGCTCGAGAACCTGCACGAAGTTTGTGCCAAGCGGCGCACCGATCGGATTCTCTGGCCCGCCTCCGCCCCACAATTGGCTGAGTACCGGCCCGATGATGAACCAGATCCCGCCAGTCAGGGCGAGGCATGCTCCCAACCCACCGCTGAACCGGTCCGCGCTTGGTCCGAGGATGAGGCCACCGAGGAGCACGACGATACCGGGCAGGATGTTCAGCCACAGCCGGTCAAGCGTGAAGACCCAGGGATCCGGAGTGCCGAAGGCGTAGTTGAAGTATGGCCGATAAAGGGAATAAGGACACCCCAGAGGCCCAGCAGCGCGAGGAAGGAACCGTTTACTGCGCCACGGTTACGTGGCATCACCAGGGCCGCCTCTTTCTGGCTGTCCGACCCGCTGGTGCGCGACGGCTGTTTCGTTATCGACATGGTGATCTCCTTCGATGTCTCTAGTTATCCTCGTTGTTCGCTGCGCGTTGATGTCCGAAAATGGACAACACGGCAACGACTGCGCCCACGATGATGTCGTTGACGGTCGCTAAGGTCGAGTCCTCACCAAAACCATAGGAAAGTGTCAGCGGTGCAACCACTAGCCATGCGCCCAGCATGAACGAGACCATGCTCACCGTCGCTGACCGGACGGGACGGGCCATACGGATCAATCCGCTGAGGATGACTGCGATACCGACCAGCACGTCGTTCCACCGGGCATCAAAGCCATCTCCGGTGATGCCGTAGCTCCACATCGCAGGCGCGAGTGTCAGCCAGATACCTAAGACCAGAATGACGCCACCGATGAATCTAGTAAGGGAGGGTCCTTGCATACGCTGCCGCCACCGTCCGGGTGCCCTATCCGGGTCGCGCTGTGAGCGGTCCACCGAGCCGAGTGGGTAGCCGTCGTCAGAGGCAGCCCGCTGCTCACGGTGGGTCGTCATGTGCATGACTCCTTGTGCATGAGCTGGTGCCCACCTTGGTCTCATCCCGGGCTGTGGCCAGGACGGCCAGCTGGGGCGAGGGTGGGCAGCTCACCAGCACGAGGCCGTGCAGCGCGTCACGGATATTGACACCGGCGCTGAGCCGGTCCGCGTGCCGCCGAGTAGTGAGTGCCACAGTCCCGCGGCAAGCCAGCCAGCCGACGGCGCCCAACAGGGGCCGTGCCGGCAGCACGATGTCCACCTCGAGCTTGGTAGGTGCGCTGGCCCGCACCGCGAGCCGCAGCAGGGTGTCGCGCCCGCACGCAACCGACCACAGGCAACGTTCTGCCAGCACGGTGACCTGCTCCCGGCCGCATCGCCTACCGAGCAGGTCGTACAACTTGCGCACCGACAGGTCAGTGGTTGCGTTCTCGTCGCCGAGCACCACGGCGAGAATTGGCCACAGCCCCGGGCTGGGGTTGTTGACTGCCTGCTTCGCCCAGCCGCGCGGCCACAACAGCACCGCCTCAGTTGCGACGATGGTCTGCCGGCGGCGGTCGATCGAAGGACGGGGTAGCCGGTTGCTCTGCTCGTCAAGCTTCGCGGTCGTCATCGTGTCCCCTTCTCGCTGGTGGCTGACAACGCCAGGGTTGCCGGCGAATGTTGAGACAGGTACGTCGACTGTTTTGCAGTTGTGTGACAGCCGCGTGCGCCAGATCGGTGCGGCACTGTGGCGTTTGGCAACATGGGCCGCGTGGGCACCAGGCTCCTTGTCGTCGAGGACGACGACCGGATCCGGGCGGCGCTGCGGTTGGCATTGGAGGACGAAGGTTATGACGTGCTCGAGGCTCCCGATGCCGAGAGCGCGCTGCTAGAACTCCATCGCACCGGCCCGCCGGACGTGATGATCGTCGACCTGATGCTCGGCGAGATGGATGGCTTCAGCTGTATTCGCCAGGTGCGTCACGATAGCGACGTGCCGATCATCGTTGTCAGTGCGCGGGCCGATACCCACGACGTGGTCGCCGCCTTGGAGGCCGGCGCCGATGACTACGTCACCAAGCCATTCGAGGTGAAAGAGATCTCCGCCCGGTTGCGGGCGTTGCGCCGGCGGGCTGGACTGGCCAGCCAGCCGGATGCGCCTGATGCCATCCTGCTCGACGCCGATCCGAGCGGGCAGCTGGTGCTATGCCCCGGCCGTGGCACGGTTCGTCGTGGTGATCAGGAGCTGCACTTGACGCTGACCGAGTTTCGTCTGCTGTGTGAGCTGGCCAGCGAGTCCGGGCGGGTGCTGAGCCGCCGTTCGTTGCTGGAACGGGTGTGGGACCGCGGTTTCTTCAGTGACGAGCGCATCGTTGATGTGCACGTCCGTCGCCTCCGCACGAAGATTGAAAATGATCCGGCCGAGCCTCGCTTGGTTGTCACGGTGCGCGGGCTGGGGTACCGACTCGATGTCCAGCGCTAGGGTCCGGCTGCCCCGGATCACTCGTGACCGCATCAAAGTAAGCGGCGCGCCGTTCGTCGGGCGGCTCGGGTTGCGCAGTCGAGTGATGTTGACCTTCGCTGTGGGCGCGTTGCTGGTTTCGCTGGTGCTGGCAGTGTCGGTGTACACGATCAGCCGTGGTTACTTGACCGAGCAGCGCGAGCGGTCCGCGGGTCGGCAGGCGGCCGCAGACGCCGATTATGTGCGCGGCCAGCTGGTTAGGGCTGGTGTCTCCGTCTCCGAGGTATTGACTGCGATTGATGCTCCAGCGAAGACCGTCCTGCTGCTGCACTGGCGAGGCCAGTGGTTCGCCTCGAAGCCCGACGCCGGGCCGCACCTGCTGCCCGAGAGCCTGCGCTACGAGGGCACCAGTGGCACGTCGACCACCGTGCCGGTCACCATCCGTGGCACACCGTTTTTCGTGGTGGCCATCCCGTTGGACACCGTGGGCGCGACCTTCTACGAGTTTACGCCACTGCTGGAACTTCAGGCCACCCTTGGAGTGTTACGTACGGTACTCGTCGCGTGTGCCATCGCCGCCACCCTCGGCGGGGCAGCGCTAGGCCTGTGGGCGAGCAGGCGGGTCCTGCAACCGCTGCACGCTGTGGCCGGGACCGCCGCCAGGATCGCCGGTGGGCAGCTCGACACTCGGCTTGCCGGCACCAGCGACCGCGACCTGGTCATGATCGTGAACTCGTTCAACAGCATGGTCGACTCGCTGCAGCAGCGCATCGAACGGGAACGCCGGTTTTTCGCCGACGTCAGCCACGAGCTGCGCACCCCGTTGACCACGCTGGTGGCAAGCGTGGGGGTGCTGCACCGCAACGAGCGTGAGCTACCCGACCGCTCCCGCCGCGCGCTGCACCTGGTCGTCACCGAGCTAGATCACCTGCGCCGGCTACTCGACGACCTGCTGGATCTGGCCAAGACCGAGGCCGGTCTGCATCAGGACGAGCCGGAGCTGTTGTCAGTCCAAGAGCTGCTCACCCACACCATCGCCCGCTCCGGGCGACCGGCGGCGCTACTGTCGGTGGAGGCCGATAGCACGATAAGCGGACGCAAGCTGGCGCTGGAGCGCGTGTTCGTCAACCTGATGGACAACGCTGACAAGCACGGTGGTGGGC
>JALZCN010000106.1 GCA_030863045.1 Actinomycetota bacterium
CGTAGCCGCGGGTGGTGAACAGCTCGCGTGCGGCCTCTAACACGGCATGGCGGGTGGCCGCAGCATGCTCGGCGCGCTGCGGGGCGTGGTAACGCCGCTTCACTGGGGGCTTGACGGCGTCGGTCATTGGATGGAACCTTAGCCGTATATCCATCCGAAGATGCTTCGGGTAAATATTCAGTATCCAGGAGGCCAACGTGGTCTACGCCTACACCCAGGACGTGCCAATCGGGCCCGAGCTGTACCAGCGGATCCTCGACGACATCGGCCCCGAGCCACTGGCCGGATCGCTGGTGCACGTGTGCGTTCGGCTACCCGAGGGCGGCCTGCGCTACATCGACATCTGGGAATCCGAGGAGGCCTGCGCACGGGCCTTCGGCGAGCGCATCCACCCCGCCGTGGACCGCGCGTTCGGCGGGACCCGCCCTCCCGGCGAACCCGAGGTGCACCGCCTCGACGTCATCGACGTCCGGGGCGCGGCCGTGCCGGACGGTGTGCTGTGAGCTTCATTGGACACCGCCCGGTGGTAAGTCAAACGGTCGCCGGTCCTGCTCGCCGTCTCCGTGGAGTCCTGGTACCTGCACGATGATGAAGTCGCTCGGGTCGGGCAGGGCTGGGTTGCGCCCGGTGGAGCCGAAGTTGGTGTCGTTGACGATGGCGAGGCGGTTGCCGCCGACCGGCAGCACGCTCTCGATCGTCACGTAGGGCATGGAGAACTGCTCGCCGAGCCCGATGTCTCCGGGACGGCCCGGCAGGGAGATCGTCACCGGGTCGTGTAGGTCGAGCAGGTCGACGACTGGCGCTTGTCCAGAGTGCCGTCGGGCGCCTGGCGGCGTAGGTCGACGACGAACCCGCGCTTGTGCTGTGCAGCCGTCCCCTGGAAGTTGTCCCGCTCCAGTACCACCCTGCGCGGGCCGTTGAGCGTTGTCGCGTCGGATACCAGAAGATCAGCGGTCGTCACCCGTAGTCGGGCAGGCGGTTGACGTAGCGGCGGGTGGCGATGTCGAACGCGTAGACGCGTCGAGTGGTCGGGTCGTCGCCGGTGACGGGCCCTTCCAGGATGGGGTACAGCGTCTTGCGGTCTCGGGAGATCGCGAGGGCCTCGAAGCCGTTGGAGCGGCCGAGGTTCGGCGTGGCAAGGGTCGGGATCGGGTTGTCCGAGGACTCCACGCTCGGCAGCGGGATCGGTGCCTCCAGTACCTTGCCGGTGGCGTCGGTGTGTAGCAGGAACGGCCCGAACTCCTCCCCGAACCACAGCGTGCCGTCGCGGGCCACCCGCATCGACTCGATGTCGAAGTCGCCGCCGGTAAGCAGCCGCTCGGCGGTGCCCTCGGTGATGATGTCGAACGGAATCCGTTTGTCCGGGTCGTGGAGCGTGACCCAGTCGAGAATCTGCACCTCTCCGCTGCCGCCTGACGCGGTCTCGAAGTCCGCGTGCACCCGGTAGACGCGCAGCAGGAACGAGTGGGAGTTGGCCTTCGAGCCGAACCCGTTGTCGGGCATTGCCCAGAAGGTGTCGCGGCCGGCGGCGTCGAGCAGCGCGGAGAAGCCGCCGACGGGCTGGCGCGCGTTGGACGCAGGCGCGGGCTCGCTGTTCGGCACGCCAGGAAATGGTGCGGGTGCGCTGGCGTCGGGAGGCAGCAGCGCGCGTCCGAGAAGCGTGGCTTCCTGTGCGGAGTCGGCGGCGGCGGACGCGGTCACCGTGGCCGCCGCCGCGACCGCGGTGAGCAGCGTCACGGCGACCGGGAGGGTTCGTCGAAGCACGAGGCACCTCGCGTGGGGAGGGGACGGGAGTGCTCAGCGCACACCCTCGATCGGGCGGATGCCGTACTCCGGATGAGCAGGGGATGGCAATTCGATCGACAACGCGCCACAAGGTGCGACCACCGTTCGCCGGGACGCCCTGTGGCCAGCTGCTGGTCTGGAATCTTGGCCGCGGTGGCGTACCGGACGGGGCTGAATACCACTGCTGCCCAGGTCAGGGACGTGCTCAACTCGAGCAGCTTCCGTCCGTCGTTCAGGAGAGGGCTGTCCTGCGTTCGTCGCCCGGAAATGTCCCCCTCGCTTGGGCGGGCTTAGCTCTGCTCGCGCCATCACTCTTCCGGGGGTATCCAAGGGGTCCGATGTCTAGAGCCCGGCGCCGCTGGCCCGCCGCAGTCGGCACCGTCGCGGTCGCCTCGCTCGTCACCACAACCTCCACCGCGGCGGCCCGGCCGCCACGACACCACACACTCGAGTTCCTGATCATGCACCTACGGAGCTGTCTGGCTGGCGGTCTCGGTGCCGCCCTGCTGCTTCCTCTGGCCGGTATCGCGTCGGCAGGTCCCACCACGGGCCAGTTTCAGTTTTAGCCGCTGCCCGCGTCGTCGCCGTGCACACCAGGGGGAACCCGGCGCAGCAGATCGTGTTGCCGCCAGGTTTTGTGCAGACCGAAATCGCCCGCGAGGGCCAAGGAGGCACCCGCGACCTCTGGGACATGAACACGGTCAACGAAACCGGCCCTGACGCCGGCCGGTTCCTCTACCGCACCCACGAGACCAACACCAACAGCCAGGTATCGGTCGCCGACCTGCAGACCGGCGAGACTCGAGTGCTCGCCTAGCGTGCCGACTGGGAGCGCTTCGACGGAATCGCGTGGACCCCGTGGGGAACCATCATCGCCGCCGAGGAGGTCATCACCGCAGCGGTGCGGGATCCAGCGGTGCCCCAGGCCGTTGGCGGCCTGGTCTACGAGATCGACCCGGTGACCGGCACGGCGGTGACCCGTCCCGCCGTCGGTTCCCGCTCCCATGAGGGTCTGCGCTTCGACGCTCTCGGGAACCTGTACGGGATCTCGGAACGAAACCCGGGCTACATCTACCGTTTCACCCCCGACCGCCGCGGTGACCTCTCTAGCGGGCAGTTGTACGCCCTCAAGGTCACCAACGACGACGGGGACAACGACCCACTCACCGGCAGCGCGACCTGGGTGCCGCTGGACCGCGCCACCGTCCAGGTGGACTCCGATGCGGCGGCCGCCGCGGCCGGCGCGACGGCCTACAACCGCCCCGAAGATGTCGAGACCGCCGACAGCACGGGCAACAGCCGCGGCGGCCAGGCGCTGTTCGTCGCCGTGACCGGTGATGACACCGTGTACAAGGTCGATCTGCGCCAGCCCGCGGGTGGCAGGGAGCACCTGAGCGCGGCCGTCTCGACGTATATCCGCGCCGGGTCAACGCCCCGGTCGACTTCGACTCACCCGACAACCTCGCACTGGATCACAACGGGAACCTCTACATCACCGAGGATCCAGGCGGCACCGCGCCGGCCAAGACGCGTGGAGACGACATCTGGGTGGCGGTGCCCGGCCGGGGAGGGGCGCCAACGGCCGAGGAAACGGTGCGGTTCGCCAGCATCACTGACTGCAACGCTGAGCCCACCGGCATTTACTTCAGCAAGGATGGCAACACCCTCTACGTCAACATCCAGCACCGCGGGGGTGACGGCGCTGACATCGCCTACGCCGTGACCGAAGCCAACCAGGGGAACCAACCAACTCGATAGCCATACGTGACGTGAACGGGACCACCGGCGCAAGCCTGGCGCCGCTGTCCCGTTGACGTCGCCAGACGTTGATCGTGTGGCGAGCAGGGCACACCAGATTCGGGCAGCACAGGCCTCCCTCAAGTCACTTCTTGCCGGGATCGACGTGGCCGCCAGTGGCACGACATTGTCCTGAATTCGTAGGCCTCCGGCTACCGCGTATGCCTCTTGCAGCTGTCGCTGATCAAGGCGGGCACCTTGACATAACTAAAGGCCAGTAATGGCCAGTATCGGCAGAATCGATGGTCGTTAACCGGGCAGATTTGCTGACCGTCGGCAGGCTGGCCTCACGACCGCCTCCAGGGAATTCTCGGTGTCCCTTGCAGTTGTCACGGGACACCGCACTGGCGAAGAAGTGGTGAACTACGTATGTCGGCTAGCGGAATTGGGCGCTGAGTACCTTGAAGGGTTAATTGACGGGAGGCAGCCTAGCCTGCGACAGACGCAATCGTTCACTGAAGTGGAGAGCCCGGTGGTGGGTCGGGCAACGCACGTCTCGGACCATTCGCCCACGGAGTGATCCGATGAGAGGAAGGTACAACGATGCGCAAATTAATCGCGTCAGCACTAGGTGCAGCTGCCCTGGTTGTGGGTCCCCCTAACCCTGACCGCGACACCGGCTTTTGGTGATCCCGATATCAGCCAGATCTGCAATCAGAACGCCAA
>JALZCN010000124.1 GCA_030863045.1 Actinomycetota bacterium
CGCTGGGCAAGTGGCGCTACGTCGCCGTGGGAGCAGCATATATGTGGACGTTTAAGGTGACCTGGGAATTGCCCTATGAGACGCGGGGAAATAGGCGACGCCCTGTGTATATTTGCTACCCAATTCGAATCGACAGCTTGCTCGGCGGGGGCGTGCCGCCCACCGTGCGCCTGCAGCGTTCCCTGCGCGAGCATACAAAAGTGACCCCGCTTGACAGGGCTGTCGCTGGAATCTATGGCTCATGGTTGCTTCCACATCTGATCCTCGGCTGGATCTTGATGCGCCACCCAGAGTTCATTCCCCGGGCGGCTGGGCGACTCGCTGCCACGTATCACCTCACGACGCCCTTCTACTGGTTAGTTCCCACTGCGCCGCCGTGGTGGGCCTCCGAGTCGGAAGGGGAAATGAACGGCGAAGTTCAGCGTGTGTTACGGCATGTGATCCGGGATTTGCGCAATCAGCCCCCAAGCGAGACAGATAACACTTCAGGCAATCCGTGGGGGTCGATGCCCTCAGATCATATCGCCTCGGCGGCAATCACCGCCATGGCTTTATCGGAGATCAATATTGCATACGGTGTGGTGGGCTGGTCATACGTCGTGCTCGCCAGTTTTGCCGTCATCTATCTAGGCGAGCACTACCTCATCGACGTTCTCGCCGGACTTGCCGTGGCCGAGACCGTCCGGCGTGCAGAGCCTCTACTAAGTCCCATCGTCGGCCAGGTGGCTCGCGTCCTCGGATCTAGACGCACGTAGCCACAGGGGCAAGGGCACTCGGCGCACTCACCGACGACCCAACCGGTCAGCGTTTATGAACAGGACAATCGGACTGGCAACGATCCAGTGCCTCGGGGTAGGGGTGTCTCGCTCCCGGATGTTCTCAAGCTGGCTGCGAAAGCGGTGAGTCGCCAGTATCCCGTCCGCCGGGCCAACGGCTCAGGACATCTCTGCCCATGGAGCCAGGGGTTCATCGAGCAATTTACGGAGTTGCTCGTCGTGTCACGGAGTCATAGCCGGAGTTGAGGCATTACCATCCGGGTCGGCCGCTCGGCCGCCACTCCCCCGCTTCGCGCACGGCTGCGCCGATCCACCACAAGATCCCCACGAGATCGCCGGTGCATGCCCCCACGTGCCCTTTCTTAGGGTCGCCAAGGGTCAACAGCGTCACTGTGTCACTACCCCGCCTAGACCCGCAGATCAGCATTAGTACTAGTCAAGTCCTTGATCGCCGCCTGACCTTCCAAGCTGGCCATGCAGGTTCGGTTCCCGTCACCCGCCTCCACCCCTCCAGCAGGCAAACGGCAGCCCACCCAATCATGGTAAGGACGCCATGCTGGGTCGTGCCACTCATGTGCCCTTAAGCCACCGGGACTCGTACCCCGCCTCGGCTATCTTGGGCGCCGCCATGTCCCTCGACTGGCTGTCGGGTGTGCTGGACGTGGGGGGGTCACTAGGGAAACAGACATCCCGCCCGCATCCAACCCGCAGCGGCAGCGGTGGAAAACCCGGCCATGTTCCATACGCTCAGCATCACCGGGTGCACACCGGCCCGGGCGGCATCATCACGCGCCAGATGTGCCATTGAGATCAGCTCGGCGTCGGCAGACGCATAGCCGACGCGGTACCGACTGCCGGCAGGAAGTGCCGGGGACCCATCGCGGAAGAGCCACAGCCCGCGTGCCGAGAGTAGCTTCGGGGCCAGCATGTCCGGCACTGCTTGGGTAACGGGCACGCCCGAGCTGATCCAGTCCACGAGTTCCCCCAGTCCGGTGTCGCCGTTGCACTGGCGCAACTCCAGCGTCCAGGTGACGCCCACCGAGCAGCACCACATCACGCTCAAAACGACCGGCCTTTCGCGGTCCGACGTGGTGACCTCCGCGCGATCAGCCAGTTCAATCACAGCGTGAAGAAGGGTGGGGTAGGTGCTGAACACTCCCAGCAAACCGCTGATCCCCACCACACGCTCGACCACGCGGGTGATCAAACCGGACAGGTGCAGCTGCGACCCACTTGCCTGGACCAGCTTCCGGGCGTCTGGCAAACAACTCAGTCCGCTGCAGCCCAAAAAACGCACGAATTCTAGGTCCAAGATCAGATGCGCCGGTTTGGCGACCAGCTGGTCACGCAGGCGTTGCTCAAGCAGCGGCACGGTCAGCAGATCGAGCTCTCCCTCCACCACCACGGCGCAGATCCCCACCGCCGGGTAATGCTGCACGGTAAGCCCCAGCAGCCGGGCGGGGTCGTACAGCGCCACGCTGTCTACCGGCCTATCCCCAGCCGCAGCGTCGACGTCCAACGGACAAGTCGAAGACTCAGCGGCTGACGGGTTCGTTCGCCAACCGGGCGAGTCTGCGGCGTTGGTCACAGGCCCATCCCCTCCCACAGCCCGATCGACCAGGTGGGCCCAGACCGTTGCACCATCCCACTGCTGATTACCCATCAGCGTTGACCTCAAACTGGCGCCGACAACGATCTCCGCAACCGTTTAGCGCTAACCTTGATCTTTGATGGCGCTGGGTCGACCAGCTCATCACCTCGATCACCCACCTAGCAGACTTACTACCCAACTGAGATCAGCTAACCCAGCCGCATGCGTAAGTGGACCAACCGAGCCTGAATACGACAAGAAGAAGACCACGATGGAGTCGATCGTGATCTCGAGCGAGAAGACCTTGCCATCAGTAGGACCACATTCGCAGGCGATACGACGCGGAAATCTTAGTAATTGTCGGACAAGTTGGCACTGACCCTCGCTCAGTTGCCCTCTGCGACGGAATTCACAAGCAGCTTCGGCAGACGAAGACGAACATACAAGAGTTTCAAGAGGCGGCGCATCTTCGCCGATGTGGTAATGCTGCACGTGTACCTCACCAAAGAGGGTCACTTCCGGGAAATGAAGAGGTCCTAAGTGAATTCCTGACAGAACCATTTTCTGCGCGCACACTTTTTATACACAATTGCCGCCAGACATGCTCGTCGAGATCGACCCTCTTGCCGTGCTCGAGTAAACGCCATGACACCCTAGCTTGGGGGCACCGTGACTCCTCACCGGCAGTTGGAAGTCAATTCCTTCACCACCGATTGGTCTTGCTCAGCGCCCTAAGCTGAAAAGCGTGACCTGTTGATGGTGCACGCCGACGAGACCGCCACGGGCACTCAGTGATGGAACGTGACCAGCGTGGCGAGTCTGGCCAGTGAGGTGAACTAAGCGACCAAAGCCGTTGTGCAGTCCACGTGCCCTGCGCGGCCATCCTTGCGATGCGGCTCGATGAGATAACTCAGCCCATCCGCGATCAGTTGGTGGCTGCATCTGACCGTCGTGCCCTCCGCGTGCCCTAGCAGCAGTCAAGTTGTTGCCAAGCTCTCAATCAACACACAAGCCTCTGGCAGAACCTTTGCTGGGAGATGGACTCCGCCAGCGCGGGAAGCCCCGTCGCCCGCTCCGCGCATTTTGCTGGTATCACCGGTAGTCCCCGTTGGCTGTCCCGACGCCACATGTTCGGTTTAGACGGCGCTACCAGTGCGGCCGCTGGCCGAGCCGACCCAGACTGTAGGTACCGGGCGTGACAGGCCTAACGTGGCGTAGGACGACGGCGCTGGAGGCGAGGAGGTCGGGATGAAATTCCTGGTCGTGTGGAAGATGGAGATCGCCAGGCTCTCGGCGGAGATGATGAAGACGGTGCTGCGGATGCCGGACTACGCCAAACCCCTGGAGGACAGTGGCAAGGTGATCGGCCGCTACCACATCGTGGGCTATCACGGTGGAGCGTGGATCTTCAACGTGGAGTCTAACGACGAGCTGGAGATGCTGCTGGCGCAGGCCCCTGTCTACAACTTCTCCCACTTCGACGTCTACCCCCTGGCCGACATGAAGTCCCTGCCGGTGGTCCCGCCAGGGCAGTAGCACATAACCCGACAGCCACCGCCTATCGGCATGGGACGACAAGCCGGTAAGCCACTCACTCGGTACCCGTCAAACCACTGCCGACGACCGTGTGAGGCTGGACCTGGTGACATGCTGGGCTGCAGGTGCGCGGGCAACACACAGCCTGGCAACAACTGGCCGTGGCACCCAGGCCTAGCCAAGAGTCAGGAGTAACCCAGTGACCGAGGTTGTCCCGCGAGTCGTAGAAGTTGAGGTGGCGGTCCCCCGCTCGATGCCTGCCTGGTGGTAGGTGTCGGGCGACCGCCAAGTCACACCGACGAGAAGGGGA
>JALZCN010000126.1 GCA_030863045.1 Actinomycetota bacterium
GCACTAACGATTATGGCACCGTTGATATTTCGCGGTGGCCGGGCCTGGTAAGGGTGAGTACCCTTGGCAGGAAATTCTCCGGCTCGCGTGTAGCCCATTAGAGCTCATTTCCACACGGGGCTTTGCATTCCAGGCCTTGCCATGTAGGTGCTAAACGCCTCCGTGAGGGTGCTAGGGCCGACGACTATCACATCCTCAATAACTGTCATCACGGTCGATGGCGTGAATCTTGCAGCCTTAACTATCTCAGGGAACGTTGGCCAGTCGCTCGGACGATAACATTTCTCAAGCGGTTTACTAAACATACGGGCATCGTCGATAAGCACGCAAGAATCACCGATGAGGGGCCACTGCGCTAAAATCAGAAGTTCTTCCAGCAAAGGGCATTGAGACACGGTAACTTCAGGGACCTGAGGGAACCAGTGGGCGTCGAGCCAAAACAGCGCACGCGAGTCCAAGGAGTCGAGGATAGATGGGAGCACGACAGGTGATGATCCGAAAACTACACGAATGCCGGGGTCATAGGCCAGGGCATGACGAGACTTTTCATATAGGTCAAAGTTCGACTCTATGGTGTAGACTAGGCCGACCAAGTCTCGTAATATGCGAGTACTTGCACCTTCATACGTCCCGGTTTCTACCGCCACCTCGTATCGGAAGTAACGTTGCACAGTATTCGCAAGAGCAGGTGGCAGTCCCCATGGGCGCTCGCTGCTAGGCGCATCTTTTGCAACATGTTCCTGTTCCATGTCCTGCCTCACGCTTCCCTTGGTGTAATGGTGAGCCTCGTGCAGTGGGGTACTGGCCGCTGGCTAGACACGGACTAGCGTCGCCAGGACCGCCGCCTGTGATGATCCACACAGGCTCCATCCACGTCGGGCAGATCGAAACAACATCGGAGCGGACACCCAATCGAGGCGGTTATCAGTCAAATCGGAGGGGGACACGCGTCCGCGGCTTGCCTGGCGCCACCCTCCTACCATGGCCTCACCAACAGTATCTCGATCTCCGTAATCGTTAGTGGCGGTTGCTCCTGTAGGAGCCCTCGGTCCCCGGTGGTTGCAGGCAGGATCTTCTCAATGGCGCGGTGGGAGGTGGACGCGCCGCCGGCGTGTGATCTGGTGGGAGCGAAGGGAGGCGTGCGCAGGTGGACCTCGATGTGATGTCGTGGCGGCTGCGGACGTTGGAGCAGCGGGCAATGCGCGCTGTGGTACACCGGCTACCCGGCTCCGTAGCCGACCGGCTGCGCACTCCGCCGCCGGACTCCGCCACTCTGGCGGGCCGTCTCCGCCGCGCCCTGCTGACCGCGCTGCGGCACGGCGGCATCCCCGCGTCGGTCCAGACGTTCCCGTTGCTGGATAACCCGGCACGCTTGTTTGTGAACGCCGAGTCGTTGGTCCTCGCCCAGCTGTACTGGTTCGGCGAGCAGGGCTGGGAGCCTGAGTTGCTTCCCTGGTGGCGATACCTGTGCCGCTGCTCGTCGAGGGTCTTGGAGTTGGGGGCTAACGTCGGGTACTACGTCGTGCAGGGGGCGCAGGCCGCGCCGGGTGTCTGTTATACGGCGGTCGAGCCACACCCGGACTCCCTGCAGCTGTGCCGTGCCCATCTTGACCTCAACGGGGTCAGGTCGGTCAAACTGGTCGCAGCTGCCGCAGTCGCCGACCCGGCGGTGAGCATTGCCCGGCTCCTTGTCCCGCGCGACCAGCTGTCCGCACCGACTGTCGCGTTCGTCGACGGTGACGGTGAGCTGCCGCAGCAGATGACTGGTCCTGTCGGGCTGGCGATCGAGGTGCCGGCAGTCAACGTGCGGACATTGCTCGCCGGTGTAGACCTGCTCAAGGTTGACGTTGAGGGCCAGGAACACGCGCTATTGGCTGCCGCCAGCGAGCATCTACGGGCATACCGCCCCACTGTGGTCGTCGAGGTCCTACCGGGTACAACGCGGTTGCGTCGGCTGCTCGCGCGGCTGTGCGTCGAGCTGGGCTACCGCTGTTATGTCCCCCAGCCGGGCCGGTTGAAGCGGCTGGAGCACAGCCGGTTGGGTGAGGTGGCGCTGCTCCAGGAGTACGGCGTCCAGGACATTGTTCTGTCCGCCGACCCTGGCCTGCCGCTGACTGTCGCCGAACTCGGCTCGACCGGGAGGTGTTAGGCAACGTCCCAGGCGGTGATGACGTCATACGCGGTGACGTGCATGCATTTGTTGCGCAGTGAGATGCCCTGGGTCACCCGGGCGATTCCGAGGCCGCCCACCGCCTGACGGTGTTGCATTGTCCATCTGTGGGCAGGTTTCAAC
>JALZCN010000148.1 GCA_030863045.1 Actinomycetota bacterium
AGGCGGCTCCTGCCATCTACGAGATTATTCAGAATATGACGACTCCGTGACGCGTAGCTGGCCATCAACCAGGTTCGGTCATAGTCGTGCTCGTCCGGTCCCGCCACATTCACCCCAACGTCGCCCACAGGAACCTGCCACACCGTACGGGAATACGACGCCGAGCTTATAGCGAGCCAGCGCGCCGAGTATGCCTGTCGAGATCAGCGACAGCATCCCCAGCGTGGCGCCGGTCAGCTTCCGTCGCGGGGGCAGGACGCGCAGATTGATGTCAACATCCACCGGCTGCACGGCAAGCGGTGGGGTGAGCGAGTCGGGCATTCGGCTCCTACCAGGCAGCTGTGATCCGCTGGGTAGGGGCCATGGGCAACGGCTGTCGCGGTTGAGCCCAACGACGGGGTTCGCGGGCTCCATCGCCGGCCACCACGTCGGAGGCGGTCATCCGCTTGGACGGTCGTAGCGCGCGGACGGCTTGGGAGAGACGGCTGGGGAGATAAGCGGGTCGGAGACTGATCAAGTGGGGCATCCCCTATCTTGGCTTGCCACAGTGCGAGGTTCACACAAGGTCGACTGAGGCCTAGCGTTCACATGGGCTAGCAAGGGAGCGCGCCAGTGACAATAAAGGGTATTATGATCGCGGCGGTTATCATTGCGGCTGCAATTTTGTTAACACCCCATTTAAAGATGACCGTGCCGCACGATACTGAAACCAACGGTGCAACTAGGCCACGGGTGCCTTATCCTTGTGAATCCGACCACTCAGCCCAGTGCACCTGGGACCAGTACAGGCAGATAGCCGAGGAAGATTGTGCAAAGTACCGCGCGCAAGGTGGGCAATGTGAAATAGTTACCGATGGCCGGCCACCACACGCGGTACATATTCCGTCCGATAGCGATCACGCCGACATGCGTCGAAAAATCAATGAAGGCGTTAGACGTCTATGCGACAATCTCGCTAATGCCGGGTATGACTGCCACACTAGTAGCAACTGACCTGTCATGAACGGCCTACGAATTACTGAAGCTCGGGGAGATAATCGGGTGGCTCGCGTGTTGACTCGACTTGATGCAGGACACGCGAGGCACATGCCCTGAAGGCGAGCAGACAACCCACACACCGACTGATCGCGCGCACGGCACCGACACCACCTCAAGCAGTACAAATGCTGGGACTCAAGCTGGTCGATCCCATGACTAGCCGGGCGTCAGGGCGGGCCTGGAGCACTCTGCTTAAGGTGACCCCGTAGGCACCGTGCGTGAAGGTGTGCACATTTGTGTACAGGTGGACACGCTATGTGGATGCAGTGGTAGCGATGAGGAATTCGGTGACTTCCTTGGCTAGTTCGGTGGCGGCGTACGGACGCCGGGGATGGGTAGCGGCTCTATCATGGTGTCGACCGGTTCTTGTAGCCGGTTGACTGGGGACACTGTTGGCCTACGGGTTCGGGGACTCGGCTGCACAACGATCTGGTCGGCTTGTGGGTCGATCCAGAGGGGGCCTGGATGAACGTGCGTTGGGTGCGTTCGAATGCGGTCTTACTGGCCTTTCTGGTGATTGTGTTGGTACTGTCGTTGTGCTGGCTGTCCTGGTGGTACGTCAACAGCATAACCAGGCCACAGATCATGGCCAGGCGTCTTTGGAGGCCGCTGCCGAGGTGGGCGCCCCGTCAAGGGCAAACACGCCTGATCAGGCTAACGTATTGATCAGGCCTGACGCACCTTCTCACGCTGTCACCGATCACCCTGCTCCGGTGGGGGAGGCTCCGGAGCGGGCCAAGGCGCCCGAGTCTGGGGATCGGCCGGCAAAACCCGACCGATCGACCAACTCCAACCGGCCTCCTAATCCAGACGCCCAGGAAACTGCTCTGACGCCAGGCGAGCATGAGCAGATCCGCGTTGCCGGCGTACCGACTGACGATCATTAGTTTCACCACGGATCTGTGAGCGTCGGTGCGGTACTCCTGGGAGAAGGACCACCAGGCCCGGCGGCCGAGTGCCCCAGCTCCCTGGGTGATCGCCACGGTTGCCGCCAAACCCTATTCTGCGGCCGCACGCAGATGATGGTGCTCGACGTGCCGCGCTTGCACCCCAGGTCCCCTAAGAAACGATGGCACCAACAGGTATCGACGTGCGTTCACATTGAAAACTGTGCAGCTAGCGGTAGTAGTAGGCAATGTCCGGAACGAGCCAGCAGATTCGATTAACCGCAGGGTTTGGGTCGAGTCCACTCGGGGATCAGCCACAACGCTAGGTTCGTGTGGATACTTTTCGTCACTGAACACCTAGCCAACACAACTGATGAGTGTTGCACGCGAAATTCACCTGTATCAGTGTTATACACGACAACACTATTACGGCCGAACCTGGGGTTTGGGGTCGCCGCTCCCTGCGGCCGGAGATCGTCCACGGCGCGTCGTCGGGGTTCAACGGCGCCTAACGGCGTCGCGCTGCGAGCAAGCGCCACCGGTGAGGCGCAACCCTAGGCCGGGGCGATCCGCGGTGAGAGCGGGGCGAGCGCGCTAGTGTGGCTCAGCGACTTGCCGGTGGTCTCCGGGGCGAGCAGCTGGGACACTACGGCGCCGCTCACACACATCGCCGCCCCGATCACCATGCACCACGGCAGGCCAATGGTCTCGATCCCGACCGGGAGCAGGAACGTGCCCGCCGCAGCCCCGATCCGGCTCGCCGCGTTGGCGATGCCCACTCCGGTGGCCCGTACGTTGGTCGGGAACACCTCGATTGGGTACACGGCGGTGAGGTTGCCGGTCAGGGCGTTGAAGAACGCAAAGACCGCGAAAGCACCGACCAGCACCATCGGCGGCGCACCGGCCCACAGCCCGATGACCAGCAAGGCCACCGCCATGACCCAGAACGGGCCGATCAGCTGCTTGCGGCGCCCGATGCGCTCGATCGTCAGCATGCCGGCGATCGCCCCGATGAACGCGATGCTGTTGGCGAAGATCGTGCCGGCCATCTCGTTGAGCTTCAGCAACTCGAACACCTTCGGGGCGAAGGTGAAGATCGCGAAGTACGGCGTCACCACGCAGATATAGAAGGTGCAGACAAAGAAGGTCCGCGAGCGCATCCCCGGGGCGTACAGCTGCCGCCAGCCGGTTTCGGTTTTGGTGTCCGAGCCGTAGTCGGCCTCGGCCATGTGCTCCTCGCCGCCGAGGTAGCGGTCGATAATCGCGCGGGCCTCGTCGGTGCGCCCATGCAGCATCAGCCAGCGCGGTGACTCGGGCAGCCCGATGCGGAGCCCCAGCACGACCAGCGCCGGGATCGCGCAGGTGGCCAGCGTCCAGCGCCAACTCCAGCCCAGGCCCTCCAGCAGCCCGTAAGCGGCCACCACCGAGGCTAGATAGCCGCCGTACCAGTAGACGAGCATGTAGGACACCCGGTGGCCACGCTCATGCGCCGACACGAACTCTGCAAGCATCGACGAGCCGATGGAGTACTCGGCCCCAATGGCAATACCCAGCAGCAGCCGCACGACAAACAACTGCCACCCCTCGGTGACGAACGCCTGCACCACGCCGAGGACCACGAACAGGCAGATGTCGATCAGGAACAGCTGCTTGCGGCCGAACCGGTCGGTGAGGAAACCGCCGATCGGCGCGCCGAAGAAGATGCCGATCAGCGACGATGCCCCGATCAGGCCAGCCCATACCGGTGAGATTCCCAGCTCCGTCGACAGTGGCACCAGAACCACGCTGAGAACCCCAAGGTCGAACCCGTCGAGGCCCTCACCCCACGCCGTGGCCAGCGTCAACCGCCGCAGAAAGCCCTTGTTGCCGACCTCCCTCGTGCCTTTCGTGGCCTGCGCCATCTCGCGCCACCCACCTCCCCTGGCCGTCACGATTCTCAGCAAAGATAAGCACCGCGCCGGGCCATCGCAGCCGGGAACGCGCCGGTCAGAATGGTGAGGGAGCGGGGCCAGTCCCAACCCGGGGCCAGCTGACGACAACGTGAACGATCACCTGGCGCCAGCAGCACAGAGGTTGCCGTGCCTGCTCTGGCCAGGGCGGGGTACTGATCCAGATGCTCCCACCACGGGTGCCCGTCCCGTAACCGGCGAGGAACCTTGCGAATGGGGCGGCAGAGCCAATAGTTGATAGTGTCAGTGCTATTGGCAGCTAGCGTTCACGAACTCGATGGCTTGCGTTAGGACTCCATGGCCACCGACAGCTGTGCGCAGTTTGCACTGCACGCTTAGTAAGAACTTCCCTGTGAGGGAGTAATCACAGCTGGAAGATCCCCGACGGAAACTGCAGGAACCATGGGTCGAACAGTCCGGGCGAAAGATTGTGGTCAACGGGGGCCGGAGCCTGCGGATGAATTCAGCGCGTCCAAATGCGTCACGAGATCATGACTACGGAGGTTTCTCATGCATCGCAACATCAGGCGGCGGCTTGGCGTTTCATGTCCTCCGGCGTCTTGCCAGTTGGTTTGGTGCTGGCGAGCGGAGGGCGCTTCCTTCGCGTCCAACGACGGCGGCGACGGCGGCTCCAGTCGTGCTAATCCAGCCGGTGTCATCAGATGTGCGCCGGTGGCGACATGGTGTGATGGGCCGAGGGGCTGGTATCTAGCCAAGTGTTTGACTGCCCATGTTTCCTGGACGTCCGTTCACGAGCTGTTCCATCATGCCGCAAACTGTCGTTCAACGTTTAACCACTTGCGATTCACGCAGCGCCTAGCGTGCTGTTGAGGTGCCGTTAGCCGGACAACCCCTGCCAACTACGGTGACGTCGCCGTAGATCGTCTGGGCATGTAACAAGCCGTCAGCGGCCTGGTTCTGTATGAAATTTGGCTAGTTCGTTCTGGTCAGAGCCGTAAATGTCGTTGATCGCCGTAGGCCGTACCGAGCAGCGGCTTGTTTGCGTCGACGATGGAGCAACAGCACAGGGACTCATGTTCGGTGTTTCCGACAAACTTACCCAGGTAGCTCGATTACGCGAGAGATGGGGTAGGTACTGGCCATTGGTTGCCACTGTTGATCACATATCGCATCGGTGGCTGGTAATTCAGTGCGCCGTCCAGCCACCGTCTATCGACAGCGACGAGCCGGTGATCGAGGACGAGGCCGGTCCGTAGAGTACCGCCGCGACTTCGGCGACCTCGTCGGCTTCGACAAGCCGCTTCACCGCCACCGGGGTGAGCATGACCTGCTCGATGACGGTGTCCTCGTCGATGCCGTGTGTGCGGGCCTGTTCGGCGATCTGCTTCTCGACCAGCGCGGTGCGGACATAGGCGGGATTGATGCAGTTGCTCGTGACGCCGTGCGAAGCGCCCTCCAGGGCAATGACCTTCGACAGCCCCTCGAGGCCGTGCTTAGCGCTGACGTAGGCGGCCTTGAACGGGCTCGCGCGTAACCCGTGTGCGCTGGAGATGTTGACGACCCGGCCCCAGCAGCGGCTGTACATGTGCGGAAGGGTGCGCCGGACCAGCCGGAATGGGGCTTCCAGCATCACCCGCAGCAGCAGTGAGAAGCGGGCGGGATCGAACTCGGGCAGGGGCGCGACATGCTGTAGGCCCGCGTTGTTGACCAGCACGTCGACCTCGGCGGGTAGCACGTCCACGGCGTTGAGGTCGGACAGGTCACACGGCACCGGTTCAACGCCGGGCAGCTCCTCAGCGAGGGCCTTGAGACCCGCCTCGTCGCGATCCACGGCGAGCACCGCCGCGCCGTCGGCCACCATACGCCGGGCGAGCGCGGCACCGATCCCCGAAGCCGCCCCAGTCACCAGCGCGGTGCGGCCGGCGAGCACGGCTGCACTTGAACCAGTGGTCATAGCCCCCGACGCTACGTGACGTGAACCGTGGGCGCATTGCGCCCGAGTATCTTCGCTCTCGAATGGGAGATCGGTACACGAAAGCAGCGCTGGAGGCGAGTCTGTTCGAGCAGTGGCCGCGCCGCGCGGCGTCGCACGAGAACCGGTGTGATCGACTGAGC
>JALZCN010000151.1 GCA_030863045.1 Actinomycetota bacterium
CAGCACCGGGCTCCGGCAAGCCGACGGTCCAGCTCGCCGCGGCGGGCCAGTGCCACCAGCGCGGCCACAGTGATCGACTCGGCGTCGACGAGGAAGTGTCGCCGCGCCGCCGGGCGAGTGTCGGAGAAGCCGAAGCCATCCGTGCCGAGGGTGACCAGGTCGGTGGGCACCCACGGACGGATGAGGTCGGGTACGGCACGCATCCAGTCCGACACGGCGACCAACGGGCCCGCTGCGCCTTGCAACGCCCAGGTGACATGGGGTACCCGCGGTTCCGCCTCAGGATGCAGCAGGTTGTGCCGATCGACATCGACGGCTTCGCGACGCAGCTCGGTCCAGGACGTCGCCGACCACACGTCGGCCTGCACACCCCACTCCTGGGCCAACATCTCTTGAGCTCGCAACGCCCACGGCAACGCCACTCCAGAGGCGGCGAGCTGGACCGTCGGCTTGCCGGAGCCCGGTGCTGGCGCTGGTGCGTAGCGGTACAGGCCACGCAGCAGGGCCTCAACGTCAAGGCCCTCGGGCTCTGCCGGCTGGCGGTAGGGCTCGTTGTAGATGGTGAGGTAGTAATAGACGTTCGGATCGCGCGCCGCATCATCGCCATACATCCGGCGCAACCCGTCGCGGACGATGTGAGCGATCTCAAAGCCCCACGCCGGGTCGTAGGCCACCACGGCGGGATTGGACGCGGCGAGCAGTAGGGAGTGCCCGTCGTTGTGCTGCAGCCCCTCGCCGACCAGCGTGGTGCGTCCGGCGGTCGCGCCGAGCAGGAACCCGCGGGCCATCTGGTCGCCGGCCGCCCACAGGGCATCGCCGGTGCGTTGGAAACCAAACATCGAGTAGAAGATGTAGACCGGAATCAGCGGCTCATTGTGCGTGGCGTAGGAGGTGCCCGCTGCGGTGAACGACGCAGTGGAGCCCGCTTCGTTGATGCCCTCGTGCAGGATCTGGCCCTGCTCGCTTTCCCGGTAGGCCAGCATCAACTCGGCGTCCACCGAGGTGTAGAGCTGCCCGTGCGGGTTGTAGATCTTCTGCGTGGGGAACATCGAATCCATGCCGAAGGTGCGTGCCTCGTCCGGGATGATCGGCACGAACCGGGGCCCGATCTCGGGATCCTTGATCAGCTCGCGGAGCTGCCGGACGAACGCCATCGTGGTGGCGACCTCCTGCTTACCGGACCCGCGCCGCAACACGTCGTAGGCCTTGTCTCCGGGCAGCACGAGGGGCTTGGACTTGGTGCGCCGCTCGGGCAGGAACCCGCCCAGTGCTCGGCGCCGCTCGCACATGTACTGGATCTCTGGTGCGTCCGGTCCCGGGTGGTAGTAGGGCGGCAGGGTGGGGTCTTCCTCGAGCTGCGCATCGGTGACCGGGATGCGCTGGGCGTCGCGGAGCAGCTTGAGATCCTCCAGGGCAAGCTTCTTCATCTGGTGGGTGGCGTTTCGGCCCTCGAAGTGCGGGCCCAGGCCGTAGCCCTTGATGGTCTTGGCCAGGATCACCGTGGGCTGACCGTGGTGCTGGGTGGCAGCCTGGTAGGCGGCGTAGACCTTGCGGTAGTCGTGCCCACCGCGCTTGAGGTTCCAGATGTCGGCGTCGGATAGGTTTTTGACCAGCTCCTTGGTCCGCGGGTCGCGGCCGAAAAAGTGCTCCCGGACGTAGCCACCGTCGTTGGCCTTGTAGGTCTGGTAATCACCATCGGGCGTGACGTTCATCAGGTTCACCAGCGCGCCCTGCCGGTCGGCGAACAGCAGGCCGTCCCACTCGCGGCCCCAGATCACCTTGATCACATTCCAGCCGGCGCCGCGGAAGAATGACTCCAGTTCCTGGATGATCTTGCCGTTGCCGCGGACCGGCCCGTCCAGGCGCTGGAGGTTGCAGTTCACCACGAAGGTCAGGTTGTCCAGCCCTTCGATGGCTGCGACGTGGATCTGCCCGCGGGACTCCGGCTCGTCCATCTCGCCATCGCCAAGGAAGCACCACACGTGCTGGTCGTCGGTGTCCTTGAGGCCGCGGGCCTGCAGGTAGCGATTGAGCCGGGCCTGGAAGATCGCGTTGATTGCACCCAGCCCCATCGAGACAGTGGGGAACTCCCAGAAATCCGGCATCAGCCGGGGGTGCGGATACGACGGCAGCCCGCCACCCGAGCCGGCGTGGGAGAACTCTTGGCGGAACCCATCGAGCTGATCGGCGGACAGCCGGCCCTCCAGGAATGCCCGGGCGTAGATACCGGGCGATGCGTGCCCCTGAATGAAGACGTGATCACCGCCGCCGGGGTGATCCTTGCCGCGGAAGAAGTGGTTGAAGCCCACCTCGTAGAGCGTGGCGGCCGACGCGTAGGTGGCGAGGTGGCCGCCGATCCCCGGATAGCGGGCGTTCGCGCGCAGGACCATCGCGGCCGCGTTCCAGCGGACCATCCGCCGGATCCGGAGCTCCATCTC
>JALZCN010000184.1 GCA_030863045.1 Actinomycetota bacterium
GTCGGTGAAGGGCAAGGGTAGCGGGGCGGCGGGTTTGTGCACGGTCACCTCGACGGCCTGCACTCGGTGGTCGGACAGCACGTCGGTGGCGATCCGTGCGGCCACCGTCTCGATCAGGTTGCACGGCCCCCCGCCGACGATCTGAGCGGCCCGCTGAGCAAGCGCGCTGTAGTCCAGCGTCGCGGGCAGCTGGTCAGTGGCCGCGGCCGGGCCGAGGTCCAGCCAGACCGTCGCATCGACGACGAACTCCTGCCCGTATGCGCGCTCGTGCTCGTGCACCCCGTGCCGGCCATGCACCCGCAACCCGGTGAGGGTGATCCGGTCAGCGTTGACTTCTGGGTTCACCGCGGGCTGCACTTGGCCGCGCCGAGCTGCCAGGCTGCAGCGACCGCGACGGCGTCCCGCGAGGCGGCAGCGTCGTGCACCCGGACCCCCCAGACGCCGGCAGCGGCGGCCAACGTGGACACCGCGGCGGTGGCTACCTCCAGGTCATCGCAGTGGCGTGGTACACCGTCTGCTGTGGCCAGCAGGGCGCCCAGGAACCGCTTACGGGACGCGCCGACGAGCACCGGGAACCCCAGCTCGGTCAGCGCGTCCAGATTGGCCAGCAGCACCCAGTTGTGCGCCGCCGTCTTGGCAAAGCCGAGCCCGGGATCCAGCACCAGGGCTGCGGGGTCCACCCCGGCAAGCACCGCGGCGTCCACCCGGGCCACCAGCTCCGTGCGTACCTCGGCGACCACGTCGGAATAGCTGGCAAGCTCATCCATCCGGGCGCTGTGCCCGCGCCAATGCATGAGGATCCACGGCACCCGGCAGTGGGCCATCAGCGGCGCCATCGCCGGATCTGCCAGACCACCCGAGACGTCGTTGACCATGACTGCGCCGGCTTCCAGGGCCGCCTCGGCTACTGCCGGGCGGGTGGTGTCCACGCTGCACGGCACACCCTCGGCGGCCAGCTCCCGGATTACCGGCACCACGCGAGCGATCTCGGTGCATGCATCGACACGTTGCGCCCCCGGGCGGGTGGATTCGCCCCCGACGTCGACCAGATCGGCACCCTGCTCCCGTAGTGCCACGCCACGCGCCACCGCGTCGTTGCGGTCCAGGTAGCGCCCACCGTCGCTGAAGGAGTCGGGGGTGACGTTGAGGACGCCCATCACAACGCAGCGGCCTGGGTCGGGAAGCGCCGGATGCACGATCACCTCCGCATCATGAGGTCCAGCACTTCGCCGCGGGAGGAGGCGCTGGTTTTGAACAGCCCGCGGACGGCCGACGTGGTGGTGGTCGATCCGGGCTTGCGCACGCCGCGCATGGCCATGCACAGGTGTTCGGCCTCGATCACCACGATCGCCCCGCGGGGTTGTAGACGGCGCATCAGCGCGTCGGCTACCTGCGAGGTGAGCCTCTCCTGCAGCTGGGGGCGCCTGGCATAGAGGTCGACCAGTCGGGCCAACTTGGACAGCCCGGTCACCCGGCCTGCCGCATTGGGGATGTATCCGACGTGCGCCATGCCATGAAACGGCACCAGGTGGTGCTCACACTGGCTGTACATCGGGATATCCCGGACCAGTACCAGTTCCTCGTGCCCCTCCTCGAAGGTTCGCTCCAGCACCATGTCCGGATCGAGGAACAAGCCGGCGAACATCTCCTCGTAGGCCCGCGCAACCCGAGCCGGTGTCTCGCGCAGCCCTTCCCGATCCGGATCCTCTCCGCAGGCGATGAGTAGCTCACGAACCGCCGCCTCGGCCCGAGCATGATCGAATACTCGGCCCGAGGTCACGCTGAACCCCGAATCGACGGTGCTGGTCATGGCGGGCCTCCGCGCACGGGACTTCACGGTGCCGGTGACGGCAACTGCCGCCGGTGAGCCTCAGCGGTCCCGGTCCTCGCCGAACCGGGTCGGCTGGTCGTCGTCAGTCGGGATCTCCGGCGGTCGACCTTCCGGTGCGGCGGGCCGACGCCAGGCCGGCGGAGGTGGCTCGGTAGCCGGACGCCACCCCGGCGGTGCGCCATAATTCGGTGGGCCGGGGTTCGGTGCGCCGCCATAGTTCGGTGGGCTGGGGTGAGGGGGGCTGGGGTTCGGCGAGCTGGGGTTCGGCGAGCTGGGGTTCGGTGGGCCGTGACCGTTGGCCGCGCCCGTTGGGAAGCCAGGGGAATGCGGTCCCGCCCCGTTGGGGCCAGGATGGCCCGGCGGGGTGTGCGGCGGGCCACCGGGCAGGTCATCTGCGCCCGGCGCCACAGACACCGGAGTGGGCGCTGGTTCGCGCGGCGCCGGCGGCCACGGCTCGCCGCGTTCCTTGGCCAGCTCACCCGCTGTCTTGATCGGCGGCTTGTCCGAAGGGGTGCGCCCGCCGAAGTCGTTGAACGCGGTGATCCGTGCTCGTTTCTGCACCCGGCTGAAGACCCTTTCGAGGTCTTTACGATGCAGCGTCTCCCGCTCCAGTAGTTCCACGACGAGCTCGTCGAGGATGTCTCGATAAGTGTTGAGGATTTCCCATGCCTCGGTGTGTGCGGCCTCGATGAGTGCCCGCACCTCCTCGTCGATCTCGTGCGCAACCTCCAGCGAGTAGTCCGGCTGCCGCCCTGCCGAACGGCCCAGGAACGGGTCACCCTGCTCGTGTCCGTATTTCACCGCACCCAGGCGTGCGCTCATGCCGTACTCGGTGACCATCGCTCGGGCGATCTTGGTCGCCTGCTCGATGTCCGAGGACGCCCCGGTGGTCGGCTCATGGAAGACCAATTCCTCCGCCGAGCGGCCACCCAGCGCGAACACCAGCCGGGCGATCATCTCCGACCGGGTCATCATCTGCTTGTCGTCCTCGGGTACTACGAGCGCGTGCCCGCCGGTGCGCCCGCGGGGCAGGATCGTCAGCTTGTACACGGGATCGATGTCCGGCATCGCCCAGGCCGCCAGGGCGTGACCGCCCTCGTGGTAGGCAGTGATCTTCTTCTCCTGTTCGGAGATGATCCGGTTCTTGCGGCGGGGGCCGCCGATCACTCGATCGACCGCCTCCTCCAGCTGGACACCGGTGATGACCTGCCCACCTTCCCTGGCAGTAAGCAGGGCCGACTCGTTGATCACGTTGGCGAGATCGGCTCCGGAGAAGCCGACAGTGCGCTTGGCTAGGCCGTCGAGGTCGACGCCGGGAGCTAACGGCTTGCCCTTGGCGTGCACGTCGAGGATGGCCCGACGGCCGCGGATGTCCGGTGCGGCGACCGGAATCTGCCGGTCGAAGCGGCCGGGTCGCAGCAAAGCCGGGTCCAGGATGTCCGGGCGGTTGGTCGCGGCGATGAGGATGATGCCGCCGCGCGCGTCGAAGCCGTCCATCTCCACCAGGAGCTGGTTGAGGGTCTGTTCGCGTTCGTCGTGCCCGCCACCGAGGCCAGCGCCGCGCTGCCGGCCCACCGCGTCGATCTCATCGACGAAGATGATGCACGGGGCGTTCTGCTTGGCCTGCTCGAACAGGTCCCGAACCCGAGATGCCCCCACCCCGACGAACATCTCCACAAAGTCCGAACCGGAGATCGAGTAGAACGGCACCCCGGCCTCGCCGGCCACCGCGCGAGCCAGCAGTGTCTTGCCGGTGCCGGGCGGACCGTAGAGTAGCACACCCTTGGGGATCTTGGCTCCGAGCGCCTGGTAGCGAGCCGGATTGGCGAGGAAGTCCTTGATCTCCTCCAGTTCCTCGACTGCCTCCTCGGCTCCCGCGACGTCGGCGAAGGTCGTCTTGGGCATGTCCTTGCTCAGCTGTTTGGCCTTGGACTTGCCGAAGTTGAGCACCCGGTTGCCGCCACCCTGGGCGTTGTTCATCATCCACATCAACAGCAGGAGCAACAGACCCAGCGGGATGAGGTAAATCAGCACCTGGAACAGCAGGGATTGCTGGGTAACCTTGGTGTCCCAGCCACTGGGAAGCTGCGCGTCGCGCAACGCCTGGGTGATCTGGCTGGTGCTTTGCGCCGGGTACTGGGTGAGCACCTTCGTGCCCTGGATTCCCTCGACCGGGCGCTGCAGGGTAAGGCGAAGTCGCTGCTCTTTGTCCTCAAGCGTCGCCTGCTTAACGTTGTTGGTGCTGAGCTGCTGCAACGCCTGCGAGGTGGTGACCTGGCTGTACCCTCGGGTGTCGTCAAGCAGGAAGCCGAAGGCGAAGTAAAGTAGCAACCCGGCCAATACCCACAACAGCGGGTTGCGGAGAATTTTCTTGCGGTCCATTCGGCTACGGCCTTTGATGGCCTCGACCCTCCTGAGCTGCCCGACCCTCTTCAGGTGATTGCATTGTCAGTGCTGACCTGGATGGTGCCCACGCACACTGAAGGACAGCACTCCCGTTGGCTCCACCCTACCCGGCGGGCCTGACCGTCGGTCGGTGGATGGACCGGAGCTGACGCTGCATCAACGTCGTAAACCTTCCCCAGAGTTCCTGTTGGCGTCCCGGAGTACACCACTGGTGGGTACACGGGGAACCGCTAGTCGGCGTAAACCTTGGGCTCCAGGGTGCCGATGTATGGCAGGTCGCGGTACCGCTCGCCGTAATCGAGGCCGTAGCCGACGACGAACTCTTGCGGGATGTCGAAGCCTATGTAGCGCACCGGCACGTCGATCTGGACCGCGTCCGGTTTGCGCAGCAGCGCACACACCTCCAATGAGTGGGGGTGCCGGGTCGCCAGGTTGCGCAGCAGCCAGGACAGCGTCAGGCCGGAGTCGATGATGTCCTCCACGATAAGCACATCGCGGCCGGCGATGTCACGGTCCAGGTTCTTGAGGATTCGGACCACTCCCGAGGACGAGGTCGCCGAGCCGTACGACGCCATCGTCATGAACTCCAACTGCACCGGGATGGGCAACGCTCGGGCGAGGTCGGTCATGAACATCACAGCGCCCTTGAGCACACCGACGAGCAGCAGGTCACCGCTGCCCTGCTCGGCTCGGAAATCGGCGGCCACCTGCTGTGCCAGCTCCGCGATGCGGCACTGGAGCTGCCGCTCGGTGACGAGTACGGAGGCGATTTCGCCGGGATACAACGTGCCATCCGGGTCGGCGAATTCGGAAGAACACTTCTCAGCAGACATGCAGCCTCCCCTGGGTCCGCACCAGTTCGACGCCACCGGGCAACCGCAGCGCGCCCTGGCCTGACCACCGGCCGATGAGGTCGTCGGCGGCGCGCAGGTGGGCGTCGGTCAGCTCGGCTACCCTGACGTCGAGCAGCCAGCGCCGCAGCACCCGGCGGCGCAGCGCGGGTGGTACGGGGAAAAGCGTTGCGACGTCCAGGTCGCCATCTCGGCGCGCCGCGGCGAGCACCCCGCACGCCTGCGCGTCAAGCACGTCGAGATCCTCCTGCAGCTGTCCGGCGGTGCGAGCCAGGGCCTGTGCCACCCCACCGGCAAGGACATCCTCGAGGAGCGGCAGCACCTCGGTGCGCAACCGGACCCGCCGGAACCGCGGATCGGCGTTGTGCGGGTCGGCCCACGGGATCAGATCCAGGGCAGCGCAGGCCGCGACGGTGACCGTCCGGCGGACTCCGAGCAAGGGCCGGCCCCAGGGCGGGTCAAGCTCCCGCATTCCCGCCAGCGATCGGGGCCCTGAGCCCCGGCCCAGCCCTAGCAGGACTGTCTCGGCTTGGTCGTCGAGGGTGTGCCCGAGCAGCACCAGCGCCCCGGCCGGCGCGGCTTCGCGCAGTGCCGCGTACCGGGCCCGGCGGGCCGCTGCCTCCGGCCCACCCCGACCGGTCACGGTGATGTGCAGGACCTCCACCTCGGCACAGCCGAGCCGGCGCAGCGTCTCGGCGGTGGCCTGCGCCACCTCCGCTGAACCCGGCTGCAACTGATGGTTGACGACCAGGCCGTGCACCGCCAGGTCCAGCCGCCCAGCGCAGTGCGCGGTCGCGGCGGCCAGCGCCAGCGAGTCGGGCCCGCCGGAACAGGCCACCGCCACGGTGGTCCCGGAGTGATGGGCGTGCAGGAACCGGCGGACCGCAGCCCGCACCTGGCTGACTGCCGGGTGCGGGGCTGGTGTCAGGCCAGCGCCATGCGATACAGCCACGACGCCGGATCGGCGATCTCGACGCGAGTGGGCAGCGTTTCCGGCGAGGTCCACACCGTATTGAACCCGTCCATGCCGACGGCAGTCACCACGTGCCGGGTGAACGCGGCGCCCTCCGCGTACTGGCGCAGCTTGGCGTCGATGCCCAGCACGGCCCGAAGGATCCGCTCGGCGATACCGCCGCCCTGCCGGCGGGCGGTGAATCGCTGGCGGATCAGCCGTACCGAGGGCACCACCGACGGCCCGACCGCGTCCATGACGTGGTCAGCATGCCCTTCCAGCAGGGTGGCCAGGGCGATCAACCGGTCCAGCACCGCCCGTTGCTCGGGACCTTGCAACAGGGTCAGCACACCCAGCGCATCTGACGCTTCGCCGCGTCGGGCGCCACGTAGGGCCGTGGGGAGCTTGCCGATCATCTTGGCGACGGTGTCCGGGTCCTCGGTGGCACTGACAAACGACTGCACCTGGTTGGCGAAATGGTCGCGCAGCCACGGCACGGCGTTGAACTGCAACCGGTGCGTGGCCTCATGCAGGCATACCCACATCCGGAACTCATCGGCCGGGACGTCCAGCGTCCGCCCCACGGTGATCACGTTGGGGGCCACCAGCAGCAGCCGCCCAGGGTCTTCCGACGGCCCACCGAATGGGTCGTACTGCCCGAGTACCCGGGAGGCCAGGAACGCCATTGCGACCCCCACCTGCATGCCTGCGGTGGTGGCCAGGACCCGGCGGGGTCTGCTGTCTGGAACCCGGTACTCGGCCAGCAGCCGTGACAGGCCTTCGGTCGCCGCCTCCACCCACCCCGGCCGATCCACCACGTCGGCGGCTTGCGGCGGGCGGCCGTCGTCGAGCCCGGTGAGCTGCCGTACGTGCTCTTCGGCGATGATCGACAATGTGCGCAACCGGTGCACCGCCGCCACTGCCTCCTCGGCGGGCACCGCGGGCCCGGCCGGCAGCAGACGTTGCGC